>VFKH01000008.1 GCA_009885615.1 Parachlamydiales bacterium | reverse complement strand
CGAGGGCAGCGGGGCGTAGCCCGACTGATTCTGTAAAACATCAGGTTTTACGAGCACCTGCCAGAAAATTGAAGCGAAAAAAGTTCTTAATCGCCGTTTTTAGGATTATAGTTCCTATGCGTTTAATTATTGGGCTAATGCTTATATTTTCAGTAGTTTATGGAAAGGTATATGACTGCTTTCTTTTTTTTAATGAATATGAAATTTTAGAGCTTTGCTTAGAAGAACTTTATAATTATGTAGATAAATTTGTTATAGTGGAATCATCTGAAGGATTCCGGGGGCATCCGAAGCCCTTTAATTTCGAAGAGCATAATGATCGTTATGCGAGATTCTTGGATAAAATTATATATATAAAACTAGAGGAACACACAGAAACAGATGACACATGGGTGCGCCAATCTTATCAACGCAATCAAATTATGCAAGGCTTGGTAAATTGTGAGCCTAAGGATCTTATTATCATTTCGGATGTGGATGAGTATATACCGGGCTCAATAATTAAAAAACTATACTGGGTAATAAAAGAGCATCCCATGATTGGTTTTATGCAAAGAATGTATAGATGGTTTTTAAATCGCTCAACAAATGAATGGTGGGCTGGCACTGCAGCACTTCGATATAGCACTTTGGTCTTAAGCTCTCCGCAAGAAGTGCGAGATCTTGTGCGTCAGGGGAAAATGCCCTATTGGTGGATGGGCTGGCATTTTACTTCGATGGGAGGCTATAGAAGCATAGTACAAAAATATATCAACTTTTCAGCTGGCTATGATGAGGAAATACCCTACGAGCACTGGAGGAGTCACTGTACCCATCACCAAACCCTTGTCAAGATTGATAAAACCTATCCAAAATTTGTGCAAAATAATCGGCGTCTTTTAAAAGACCGGGGGCTGCTGGATCTTAAATAGATGACTTTTTAATCAAGAATTCATCTCTCCCCTGAAGGAAAGAGTTCTCTTCTTGTCACTTTATAAAAAGAAGAACAATCTAATCCTAAAAGTCGACACTGATAAGCTAGGGAAATCCTTGGATCATCAGGATCAACGATAGCCCGGAGTTCTTTTAAGGCTAGGCTCCTAGTTTTTTTAAGCCAATCGATCTTTATGGTCAATTGTCCTACTTTACGCTCCAAAGTAGCTTAAAGAGAGGGAGAACACCGCTAGCGAGCAAAGCTCCCCCTCATAAGAAATATCAATAAAATTTGCCTGTTACGTGGGTCTTTCGGACCCGGTAGCGGCACCCTAGTTTTAGCCACTCCTGTTTTTATAAAATTAGGATATTTTAGCCCTCACATCCAAACAGAGCTTCTTGGGACTGAAAAAAAAACCTCTTGTAAAATTTGGGCTTTAAAAATGATCATTTGACAGCGAAAAATCAGACTTTTTCAGAGTCGACTATCCATCTTGCGCAGATGCTGCAAATGAATTTAATAAATATATACTTTTTTTAAATTACAAACTTTTGCCCGAAGAAAGGGTGGCCGTACAAAAAATCAAACTTATCAGGGATGACTAAAATATAATACTTAGGGCTTTGCTAAGAAGTTCCTCACTACAAGGAGTACAGAAACTACCTCCAAAAGCCTTAGGCTTACCAATTTTTTCTAAAGCACTTACTCTGATAATCCCATGAAGGGCTTTTTTATCACGACGCATGTATTCTATCAATTTATGTGGCTCAGGAGTAAATGGCAGGGTAAAATTAGAGAGCGCATCAATAACATAAACTATATGTTGATAATCCTCTTTAGAAAGCCAGCCTTGGATATAACTAAGAGCTGATTCTACCTTCATACCAAATCCAACCGCTATGCCATGTGAAATAGCATAAGAAAAATAGGCCTCAATAGCATGTCCTACAGTGTGTCCAAAATTAAGAAGTAGCCGCTCTTTTTCTTCGAGTGGATCTTTTTTACAAATAGCCTCTTTAATGACAATGCTTTTTTGGATAAGATCTAAATCTGTAACAGGCCCGGTTAAAAGCTCTTCTAAATATTTAGCATCTGCAATAAGTGCATGCTTCACCATCTCCATAGCACCCGCAGCTACTTCAACTGGCTCCAAGGTTTTTAAAAAATGAGTGTCCATAAGAGTAAGGGTAGCTGGCCATAAGGACCCTAGCATATTCTTGCCATATGAAGTATTAATGGCCGTCTTACCTCCTATACAGGCATCCACCATTGCTAAGAGGGTTGTAGGAATATTAACAAAAGTAATACCTCTACAGTAGGTAGAGGCGGTAAATCCTACAAGATCATGAACAGACCCTCCGCCTACACCTATTAAACAGCTATCTTTACCAAAACTCCTGGCAAAAAGGAAGTCTTCAATAGCTTCTTTCTGCAAACGCGTTTTGCAAGCCTCCCCTCTAGGTACCAGTAGTAAGGGAGCCTCTATTAGTAAGGCTAACTCCTTTGCATAAACCTCTAAAGCCCTATCAGCTACCAGGCAATTCCTTTTGCCAAGGGCACTAATTTGATTAGCAAAATTAATAACGTTCGTCATAAATCGTTTGGAAGAGCGGTTTTCCTGCATCAGCTCTAAAGCCCACATCACGTAGCCATGCTGACATTGCCGTACCAAATTTTAGACGACTTGTTTCTTGGAAGAAAATATCTAAAGGCATCAAGAAAGAAAGTCCTTTATCATGATATATCGAACCATTAATCATGTCTTGTGCATTTGTTACTGTATACCAAATCGAAATCCGTAACCCACTTGGAAAATACCTAAAAAGTTCGGCCCTACCGCCTACATCTCTTGCTAGAAACTGACCAAAACTAAGCTTAAGTGTCATCGGCATGATTTGAAAACTATAATACATATCCAAAAAATATTGACCTAGAAATGTGTAAGGAACCCATGTTGTTTTATATCCTACCATTTGACGGATTTTCGCCTGAAAGCCATATCCGCTATACGCTCTTTTACGTAAAAAAGATGCCTCCGCTCCAATCGCCCACCTGGATTCTACAGGGTAATAAAGCACTTCTGTCGAAGCACCCGCATAAGCTACGGAGAAAAAACCTGAAGATACTCTTCCAAAAAATGCCTTATAGGGATTGAGATTTTTTTGAATATAAGCCTCTTCAAAACGTATATCACGGGTACGATAATAAAGAATGAGGTCTGAATTAACATTTAAAAGTTGGGAGGGGTTAAGTTTATCAAACTCATTTATACCCTGCATCGTTGAGACAGCTGTCCAGCCAGGAATAACACGGTAATAAATGTCTTGATAAAAACCATCTAAAGTTGCCAAAAGATCAAGGGCATACTTAAACTTGCCGCTGGAACTCCCAAAAAATGTTCTTACGCGAGGCCTAATTCCCCAATCGAAAACCATCTCTTCTTTATCATAAAGATGCTCTGCATTACAGCTTGGATCCGTGTATTCTTTCATATTCGAAAGAATAAGAAGCTCTGCTTCAGAAAGCTGCTTAGACGAATAGCTTTTTAAATCATGTTGGCGAAAGGTATACTCCTGACAAAGAAGTGTTTCTGCACTAATAACAACGGTTACCTCCTCGATATTACTTGGCGCTAGAAAGGCCAAAAGAGAAGCTAAACGGACATGTGTGACTTTTTCCGTGCGCCATAGACGATTTACAACAATAAGCCTTAGGGATGGGCGCTTACCACATCCTGGTTCTAAATAAGCATCTGTTAAAGTAAAACCTTGTAAATCAAGACCGTAAGCTAAGTCCTGAACGACAGTTGACTTAGACCTATATACTCCAAGGGGCTGCTTATTGGCAGGTGCTACATAGATACAGGGATTTTTAACTTTACAAAAAAAGCCTTCGGTACATCCTATATTCCAAGTAAGCGAGCCATGAATGGTATAAACATCCCCTCTAAAACGACTGGCTGCTACACGAAACCAGCGATTAAATGTATACTGTAAGCCCCAATTAATACTGCTATTTTTTACTTGTCCTTTATGATGATGTTCTATGGATATATCTTCATAATTAATTGAATCCCACTCTGCAATGAAAGTAATCGGCCTTAAAATCATATTACTCCAAGATCGCCATGGGGAAAGCGCCATGCCAGCAAATAACCCTGACATGCGATCAAGCCCATAACCAAGAGTAATCTCTGCATTAAATTGGGGGATAACCTGTGTTAAAACAAAATATTGGCCAAAAAATTGTTTTGTTCCCTCAAAATCCTCTAAGCCAAAGGCAAAACCCGGTAGAGCATACTCACTGTCTTCAGGCAGCAAGAAATTAAACTTAATATTTGCACCTTTATCTGAATAGTCCCCAAAAGTACTCCCTAGCGAAGTATCAGGAATCCCTTTAAAAACACGATAGATCCCTGCTAATTCAATCCTTTCAAACACCTGCATGGTGAGGGAGTAATTATTATAAGGAGGAACGCTTGAATATCCTCCGGTAATATCCCCAAAAGGAGCGGCTCTTGCTGAGGGGAGAGCAAAATACCCCATTTGTCCATAAAAATTATAGATAGGGGGAAGCTTATCGTAGATTTTTTTATCAAGACAGTCAAGAGTACGTAGATCGCGCATGAGCTCCTCACAAGAGGGTTCGGCAGCGTATATTCTAATAGTACAGCAAAATAAAAAGATGAATAAGCAAAAACGAAAAAGCATTGGGCATTAGAGAATAGCTAAAGCCTAAAGATTTTTTAAAGAGGAATCCAATTTTTCTTGCTAAATGTAGATTTAGTAGGTTGAACTGAAGAGCTAGATCTATCTTGTTGTGATACTACTGTCTTCATTAATAATTTTTGAAATTGATCAACTTGTTTCTTCATGCTTTTTATGGCTTCCCATTCAGCTTGGTTGAAATTTGCGGGATTTTCCGTAAATTTTATCATCTCTTCGCGCGACATCCCCTGCTCCTCCGCCAGCGCTATCGCTCTATTATTAAGCCTATCTAGAATTCCCTGGGTACGTTCCAGAAGTTTTTCTAAATCCCCCAGGGATAAATAAGCGCCTGAGGGCAACTTCCCTTCCGCATCAATTGGCAAATCAATAGCTTTCTTAACATCTTTAATAATTGTATTCATTTCACTTTGTAATTCTTCGAAATCCATATATTTTGCCTTTTTTCTAAACTCTACAGCCCTTTTTCTTTTTCTCCAATGAACTTTTTTTTAAAAAAGAGGTTTATTACATTTTATTAGCTAGTCATCTAAACTCTGATTCCATCATAAGGAGAATTATATGGCTGAAAACCTTAATAGAAAAAAAGCTTTAGAAGCAGCAATTGCACATATTGAAAAGCAGTTTGGTGAAGGGGCTATTATGACCCTTGGCAAACACTCTACTACCAGGGAAATTGGCGTTATTCAAACAGGAGCTATTTCTTTAGACCTCGCCATTGGCATTGGAGGTGTCCCTAGAGGACGTATTATTGAAATTTATGGTCCAGAATCATCTGGTAAATCGACTCTAGCCACTCATATTGTAGCTAATGCTCAAAAAGCAGGGGGGGTAGCTGCTTATATAGATGCGGAACATGCATTAGATCCTGGCTATGCTGCTAAAATCGGTGTAAATATTGATAATTTGATGATTTCACAGCCCGATTGTGGAGAAGATGCTCTTAATATTGCAGAAACCCTTGCCCGTTCAGGTGCTGTTGATGTTATCGTTATTGACTCCGTTGCAGCCCTAGTGCCTAGAAATGAACTGGAAGGTGAAATTGGTGACTCTCATATGGGGTTACAAGCACGTATGATGTCACAAGCTCTTCGCAAGCTTACATCCGCACTAGCACGCTCAAATACATGCGCTATCTTTATCAACCAAATCCGTGAAAAGATTGGGGTTATTTTTGGCAGCCCTGAAGTAACAACTGGCGGTCGTGCTTTAAAGTTCTACGCCTCTTTAAGGCTAGATATACGTCGTATTGGTGGCATAAAGCAGGGCGATGGGCCTGAACTTGGTAACCGTGTTCGTGTAAAAGTTGTTAAAAATAAGATGGCCCCCCCCTTCCGCTCTGCGGAGTTTGATATTATTTTTAATGAAGGAATCTCTCAAACAGGTATTGTTATTGATATGGGTCAAGAACTGGGAATTATAGAGAAAAAAGGCTCCTGGTTTAGCTATAATAATATAAGACTTGGGCAAGGACGTGAGGCCGTACGTGAGGAATTAAAGAAAAATATACCTCTTTGTGAAGAGCTCCAGTCTAAAATTGCCGCTTTTGCTCTTAAGAACCCAGGTGTGCCTATTAAACCGATTGCTGCTGAAATCGTATAAAAGAGCCTGGCTGAAGGAAAGTACTTTTTTTGAGTAGCGTTCCTGGATTTGTCACACTATTGCACCCAATTTGGGAGCCATCACCTAAAATGGCTCCCAACTTTCTTAATTCTGTGCTGTATTTTTTGCCCTCAAAATGAACATGAATCTTCCTCTGATCAAGACGGAAATTAGCACACTTAACACCTGCGCCTAAGTTCACTTTGTTTCCTAATATAGAATCTCCTATATAGGAAAAATGCGCGGCGTGTGCCCCATTTAAAAAAATGGCATTTTTAGCTTCTGTTGTATGTCCAATAACAACGCCATCTCCCGTAATAACACCCCCGCGTATATAAGCCCCGTGACGGACCTGGCAGTTTTCTCCAATAATACAGGGGCCTTGAATGTATGCACCTGCCTCGACAACTGTTCCTTTGCCTATGCTAATGAGCTCTGGGTACACTAAATAGGAACGAGGGTCTACTTGGCCATGGATACAAAAATTATAGCTGGCAAGGTATGCTTTGATATGCGCTAATGACTCCCATACATGCTCAATCCCCTCGAAAAGAACGGCGTGCTTGAATTCTTTCAAATCAAAAAAATCAGCCGTCTTTGTCATATATCTCCTTTTTAGTGTTGAGTCATCTGCTCAAAAAAGAGTAGCGCCTTATCCATGGCTTTTCTTCGATGCGAAATACGGTTCTTAATACTCTCTGAAAGCTCAGCAAACGTTTGAGAATAGTCATTCTTAATGAAGATAGGGTCATACCCAAAGCCATTTTTCCCACGCTCTTCTGTGGAGATATATCCTTGGCAAATACCTTTAAAAGTTTTTTTTAAACCTTCTGGGCCCGTAATAGCGAGGGAGCATTCAAAATAAGCACTTCGACTCATTCCATCAAATCCCTGCATATCCTCCAGCAGCTTCTTTCTATTTTCTAAATCACTAGGGGCTTTCCCTGCATAGCGTGCTGAATAAACACCCGGAGCCCCTTTTAATGCTGGGACAACCAGCCCTGAATCATCACTGATAGCCCAGGCCCCCAAAGTTTCTGTAACCTGCATAGCCTTTAAAAGAGCATTCTCTTCGAAAGATTGGCCGACTTCTTCTAGGGGAATATAACTAGGATAGTCATGAAAACTAGTAAAATCAATATGCTTTAGTTCTTTAAGCATTTTTCGTATTTCCCGTAATTTATGTAAATTATGGGTTGCAATAATGACTTCCACCGGGGCTCCCGTTAGAGGTAAGATTTAATAGTTAGAATAAGATAATTTTTATTTTGAAAATTAAAATTATCACCCACCTTTAATCCTATCATCTTCTGAGCAAACTTAGATTGAAAGGCTAAAATAGCTTTATCTATATCAGCATCATAAGGCCCTAGTAATGTATATGTAATACTTTCACCCGTGCTGCTTTCTAGCTCTACAACAGATCCTATACCTACCTCATCCTGAGGTATATCCGCCTTAGTGATAACACGTACCTTTTGTAATTGATCGGAGAGTGTTTTTAGATCACCCTGAAGTCGAGCCCTTTTTTCTAAAGCAAATTTATATTCTGAATTTTCGCGTAAATCTCCCAGAGCCCTTGCTTCTTCCATTTCTCGTGCATTTTCTATTGTCTCGATAGTGCCAATATGCTTAATTTTTTCTTGTAATTTGTGAATTCCTTCTTGAGTACTCCAAATCAACTCATCCTCTTCTTCGGGGATAGACTGACTTTTTTTATTTAGATCAGGATATACAACATACGCAAGTGAGTAGAGTGTTTGCACATCAAAATCTGGAATAGAATGACATTTGCTAACTAAAAGTAAAAACTCTTTTACAAAATCCTTAGAAGAGCCCTCTAAAATAGTACGCACTAATGCAAAACGATCAGCAAAAAGAACCCCCTGCATCTTTTTAATAAGCTCTCTATAGCAACTCTTTTTTTCTATCTGAGCTATAAGCATTAAATAAGCTTCTAAAAGAACACACTGCCCTATTTTATCTGCCAGTGGTAGCTTTTTATCCGCTAAGGCTTTAGGTAAATACCATACCAAGAAATCCGGCTGTTCTATGGGGTTTATTAAATATTTTTTAATATGTTTTTCCATTAAAGGAATATTTTCCTTAAGGATATACTCTCTTAATACAGCAGGAATAGACGATGTTAAAAGCTGTAGATAAATTTCCTTCTGATCATGAGAACGAGCTTCTTTAAGAAGTACAAGAACACGTTTCTTAAAAGCTATAATATCTAAATCGGTTATTAATTTTTTTATTTCTGTACATTCATTTAGGAGACTGAAAATCAAACTCTTAGCGCAGCTAACATTCATGTCCTCCTGAATAAATAAGAGGGAGAGCCTTTCTGCTTCTGAAAGAGTTTGGGAAATCTTCTTGATTCGAGAAAAAATACTATCACAGAAAGCACTATTATTACTTATTTGAGGGTGATCTCGTAATCCAGCGTAAAGGATATCAATAAACTCTTTTGGCTTTATTGCTTTTTCTAAAGACCCTTCTAATTTTTCTTCTACTGTACGGAGATTCTCTGTCAGCCTAAATAGGTCTTTTAACTTTCCGGGCATTTCAATAAGATTTTCTTTTTTTATCCGTATTTTAGCGGACTGCCACCACTTAGTCCATTCACCTTCTGGAATAACGTAAACTTCAAGTTCATTTTTTATTTCAGTTGCATTTTTAGGACCTAAATCCCTTAATATCATCTTGATAACCTTAACAGGATCTTCTTTGGCCTCTTTTTCCAAAGAATCCCCATTACCAAAACGCCTTGCAAGGAAATGATCGTCTGACAAGGGGACTAGCATCTTAAATGCATTAGCAAAAGAAAGATCTCTTTTACCACTAACCTTTTCAAACTCCACCTCTACTTGCTCGCGTACTATAGAAACATTTATTACTTCCCCTACACCCCAACCCCCATTATGGAAAACAAACTTTCCTTGTTGTAAATGATTCAGTAGTAAAAAATTTGTAAGAGCGCCCTCAAAGCTGGTGCGAGCTTTTAGTCCTATTAAACGGATTTTATCTTGAAAATAAGGGGTTTCACCATATTGTTTCTCTAAATAGTTATATAGCTTTTCTGCAAGCTCCGGCGAGTTCATTGTTTGTAGGTCAATAATTGCGGCAAAAAGAGACTCAAAATGAGAAGGACATCTTTCTAATAAGAGGATGGCCTCTTTAATATCAAAATCTTTTGCTATTAAAGAACCCTTAATAGCAGTAAGAATTTTTAAATATTCATTTGGATCAATTTCATCCCCAGCACTGTATTCTTGCCATAGTTCCTGAAACCCTTTTTTATCCACTTTTTGGATGCGCGCTAGAAATTCCTTAAAATAGGCCATATGACTCCCTTATTGGGCATAAAAGATACCATGAAAAGGATTTCCTTATCAACAAGGCTTCCCCTCCTTATAAGAAATTCTTCTGTCAAGTTGACCTGCGTCATCGAAAATCGTAGCTGTCCCCTCCCCATTTATAACTACGGATACAGGAAACCCTGATCCCTTTTTATAGTATGATCCTTTAAGGAGGAGGTCCTGATCATATTCTTCTGCTATCATAAGTTGCCCATCTAAATACCATGCGTAGAGAGATCCATTTTTTTTATTACTACTCATCTCACGCCGGCTTTGTAATTCCCCATTTGGATAATATGTTACAACCTCACCTTGAATGCTCCCTTCACGGTAGGGTATTTCTAATATAGATATTCCTTGGGGATTCCAAAAAAATTCACTCCCCTCCTTGAGGCCTTTTTTTAAATAAAAGCTATGCACAAGAATCCTATCTTCATACTCCCTTACCTCCCCCTCAACCTTACCTAAACGAATTTCCTCTGTGCGAAACCGTGAACCCTCTTCTGAATAACGCAGCCCAAAAGAGGCGTCTACCCCTGCTTTAATAAAAATGTTAGTATATGTAGCAGAAAGAACCCTTCCCTCTTCATAATATTCTTTAGCGATAAGCGTTTTATCCGCACGATAATACTCTAAAGGGCCCTGGCGCAATCCTTGTAAATAAGTGATTATTTGCTCTAAACATCCATTGGGATAGTAATAATAGGCAGGGCCCTTTAGAAGCCCTTTTTCATAAAACATTTTTTTTAATATAATTCCTTCCGAAGACCCATAGACGGCCTCTCCTTGTAGAAATCCACGCTCATAAGTCATGGAACCTATGAGTTTTCCTATTTCGCTAAAGGCTTTACAGGGGCCATGAAAAATCCAAGAGCGTTCCGAGGCACCCCCCAGCTGGGGCGAGCCTCCTACTAAATAGGCCTCTATTTTAAGAGCCCCATTTTCGTGCCACTCACAATAAGGACCGTAAGCCCTGCCTGAAAGGACTGATAGCGATTGCTTAATCTGACCACTAGGGTAATAACTTGTTACAACAGCTGGTATAGCACCATCAGGCCTTGAAGTGTAAACACGTAAAACTTTTTGATAAGGCTGAGGCTTTTGAAAATCTATATTAGCATAATTTTTTAAACGTTCTTTAGAGCCAATTGTCTGCGTCATTCCATTTCTATCCTCTAAATTAAGAGAACTAAGCACCGGTGGAGCCTGCGTAGAGCGTACACAGCCGCTACACATACAAAGACAAATAAAATAAAAAAAATAATGCATTTTAAGAGAACTCCCTTTTAAGCATCTTAAAATTAACGAGCATTTGCTGTTTATCTTCACCCTGAAACCTTTTAAGGGTTATATCTGTGATTAAACAAAGACCTGGATATTTTTTTGATTCATAAGGAGGGATAGCCTTATCCTCAATGAGAGCAAGGAGCTCTTTAAGCTCTGTACTATTAAGATAAAGGGGTGATGCTAAATGTACAGGGACCTCTTGTAAGGCCCCCCTTTTTTCTGCCTTCCCCTCGATAAATTTAGCTTTCATGCTTTTTTCTATAAGAAATTCTCTATGCCTTGTTTCAGCTCCTTGATAAAAAGAGGCTACAGACTCATTCAAAGAGCCTTTTTGTAAACGCTTATAAAAGAGCCGTTCTAATTGCTCTGCTTCCCTTTGAGTGGTATCTAGCAATTCTTTTTTCTTATAAAGATAGTTTAGCAAGAAAAAATGAGGAAGAAGGATCAAAAAAAGTAGATATACAATGACACGTCTTTGGGGGATCTTAAAGAAGCTCATATACCGTCCTATCCTTTAGCCTAAAGGAAGTTCTATAATCTTTCTCGGAACTCTGCCAAACAAAATGAGCAGGAGTTATAACAAATGGTCCTGGAGCAACTAAGCGATCATGAAAAAGACGGGCATCAGCCGCAGAGTCTGCTGTAAAAATAAGCTCTACTTGAGAAACATAATGATCCTTAGGCGTTTTAAGCGTGGGTAAAGAAATCAGACTATAGTGAACCTTTTCAATTTGCACCCCGGGCGGAGCCTGACTATTTACCCATGCTAAAAAATCAGAAAAAGCTGGAGCAACTGGCTTTAAAGGATATATATAGTTAAGCGCCCCTGTTTTTTTTTTCATTTCTTTAATATATTCTTCAAGATCTGAACTATTAAAACGGTTCTGGAGGGCTACTTCTTTTTTCTTAAGCCACCACTGCCCAGTGTTAAAAATAAATAAAAAAGAAATTATGGTAATAATGAAGGACTTTACCCATGGAAGCTTCTTATAGGCAATTTTTTTACTGCTTAAATCAAACTTTTCTAAAGGCAGATCAAAGGCAACCCTGCAAAGGCCTACAAGGATTGCTTTTTTATGTAACTCTTCCCTGGACATTCCAAAGCATTCTTTTAAATATATCTTTACTAAAGGAATAAGAGCGAGTTCCTGCGCTTCTAAGGCTTCTCCTAGGATTAAAGCGGGTGTTTCAGGTTTCCAAATATGGGCTTTAAACCTACGCGTTACCTCTTTTTTATAATCTCCTTTTTTACGAACAGAAGTTAAAAAAAATGGATGCCCTTCTTGGGTATATAAAAAGATAATTTCTTCTTCATTATTATGTATTAAAAGATAGGTAGGTGGCAGCTCAAAATAACTTGTGAAGTGCATTAAGGCTAAAGGAACTGGGGTTACTACATCATAGGACTCCTTGGGCATATCATCTTGCTTTACAGAGAAAAAAAGCCCTGGGGGAACTCCAGGCATGACCAATAAGGCCTCTTCAGAATTATAAGGAAGCTCCTCTTCGGCTTTAAACTTAAGGGCTCCATATAAAATTTCACCCTTAAGCCCAGGTGGCAAAGTAACTTGACGCATAAGCGTAGAAATCCCACAAATGCCCCCAATAGAACATGCCCCTTGCCCCTTTTTTACACTAAAAAGTCCCATTGTAAGGGTTTTTTGGCGATAAGTAGCCGTAACTTTAAAACGAAAAGCACACAGAAAAGATATTAAACGAAAACTATACACGCAACTAGTGTATAATTTTATCAAATTATTACCCTCTAAAAAACTTATAGTAATTTAAAAAGAAATAAGCAATAATTTTTTTATAATTATTTTTATGAATATGTTAAGATCCTTTTTATTTATTCTACTTATACCACTGATTTCTCTAAAAGGAGACCCTCTTTTAATAGGTTGCTATAACAACCAAGCCCAATATAGACCTGGATCCGGCAGCTGTCTGCCTTCTAATTTATCCCCAATTTTAGAAAAAATTGATATTCTTAATTACGGTCTTTTACGATTTAATTTTCAAAGCGCCATCCGACCTATTGGCCCAACTAATGATTGGCAAATTCATTTTTCCGAGTGGAATGACGAGATTTTTTTACAAGAATTAAGGGCAAAAAATCCCTCATTAAAAATTATAATAAGCATCAAAGACCCTCAAATAACCGAAAGGGAAAAGCAAATTATTTTAAGTGACTCTATCTTGCTACTCTGTCAAAAGTTTGAACTGCAAGGTATTGACATACAGTGTGATGAAAAGATCCCAATAACTCTTTTTAAAACTCTTAAAGAGTTGGCTCCTGAACATTTTATTTTATCTTTAACCCTTCCCTATCCATCTGATGAGGAGGCTCTTTCTGTGACCCCTTATATAAGCTTTTTAACCGTTTCACCCTCCGAAAAACAAGCCGATATTATAAGCTCTCTTCTTCTCGCAGGATTTCACTGCGAAAAATTAGTTTTAGGAGTATCCGCCTACGGCCGTGTTACCTCTACGCATCAAGGATACTATACGAGAGAACCTGGTAAGCTTGCCTATTTTGAAATAATTGATAGTCTTGAGCGTGATTTAATCACAGAATTGCATGCTCTTTATGAGGATCCTGAAAAAATCTACGCTAAGGGAGTTTGGATTACCAAGCATCTGCTGAAAGGTGCAGCAATCCATACTCTTGATGCTGATAACTTTATGGACTCATTAAGTCCTTTTACTCTTACTGAATCACTTAAAGAAGGATTAACATCATGATTTATATAATTATTCATTGGGCATTTCTTATTTATACTCTTATGATCATGGGAAGACTCATATCCTCTTGGTTCCCAAATAGTTATAAATATCCTCTTGTACGTTTTCTCGGATTTTATACAGAGCCTTACTTAGCTATTTTTCGTAAAATAATTCCCCCCATTGGGGTTTTTGACCTAAGTCCTATGGTCGCTATTATAGTTCTTCAGTTAGCAGAAAAACTCTTACTAAGCCTCTTATGACTCTCAAAAAAAAATATGCCCTTGGCAATCTTGTTTTACCCTCTAATATTCTTTACGCACCCTTAGCTGGCTGTTCCGATTTTGCATTTCGTAAAATGTCAAGCCGCTTTACACCTGGTCTTATTTTTTGTGAAATGGTCAAAATGGATGCCCTTGTCCGTAATGACCGGGGTACTTTTGAAATGCTTAAATTTAGCGAAGATATGCATCCAATTGGTGGGCAGCTTTGTGGAAGCAAGCCCGAAATGGCAGCTAATTCTGCGCGTATTCTAGAGGGTTTAGGCTTTGACGTTATCGACTTAAATTGCGGCTGCCCTGTTGACAAGGTCACCAAAGATGGTAGTGGTTCAGGTCTTTTAAAAAATCCAGAAAAAATAGGTGAGATTATTAGTAACATTGTTGCAGCCGTTAAGGTTCCTGTAACTGTTAAGATTCGTATTGGTTGGGATGAGGCGCATATTAACGCCACCGAAGTTACAGCTATTGCAGAAGCAGCCGGGGCTGTCTCCATTTGCATTCATGGCCGAACAAGAGAGCAAGCTTATAGAGGGCCTGCTCGCTGGGGCCCTATTAAAGAATGTAAAGCAGCTGCCAATAAGATAAAAGTTGTTGCTAACGGTGATATTTTTTCTCCGGAAGATGCTGAGCGCTGCTTCAAAGAAACAGGAGCTGACGCCCTTTTAATTGCTAGGGGCACTATGGGGAATCCTTGGATTGCAGAACAGATTATTGATCATCTCGAAAAAAGACCTTATAAAATACGTACATCTCAAGAATCCTGCTTGGCTTTACAAGAACATATTAATGAGATAAAAAAAGAAAAAACTGAAAAAGGTGTTATCCTAGACACCCGGCGCATTTCGGGTTGGTACATTAAGGGAATTCCAAACGCTGGAGAGGTGCGTAACGCTCTGTGTCATGCAGAGTCGGTTTCTGAAATTGATGCTATACTAGACACTCTGTTGACAACCCTGTTCACAACCACATAATACCCCCCATCCACTCGTTGACAACTCCTCTCGTTGTTTATATGCACAAAATTATGAACAGATTATCAACAGGCCGCGTTAGCGACTAAATTGGGTACTTGTGAACATTCCCACAGCTTCTATAGAAGAAGAAGCATATATATATATATAAGATATTCTTTTTTAAGGAGCTGTTGCTTATGTTCAAACTTAAATGTTCTCATTTTCCTTCATGTAGTGGATGCACCTATCCCTTAGATAATTGTTTAGTCCCTATTTTAAAAGATTTTCCCTTCCCTTTAGATACTTTTTATGAGGATCTGACTGATTGGCGTATGCGTGCTAAGCTCGCTATTAGGGGTACCTCTTCAAAACCTCTTATTGGTCTTTTTAAAAAAGGAAGCCATACGGTCCTTCCCATTCCTTTTTGTTTAGTCCACCATCCATTAATTAATAAAACAGTTCATATTGTGGAGGCTTTGATCAAAGAGTCTGGAATTATCCCTTATAATGAAAAGCAAGGAACCCTTCGTTATTGTCAAATTGATGTTGTGGAAAACCAGATCATGATTGCCTTCGTATTAAACGCTAAATGCATTGATTATCAATCACAAAGATTTGTTGATGGTGCCGTTCAAAAGGGGTGGAAATCTCTCTGGATTAATTTTAATACAGGATCGAATAATGTTATCTTTTCAGAAAACTGGGAGCACATTTCAGGCGAACCTTATATTTGGCGTCCAATTGCCGGAACACAGATTGCTACAACACCCGCTTCCTTTTCCCAAGCCAACCCAGCCCTTTTCAGCACCCTTGTAAGCTCTTTAAGGGGGGAGTTGAGGTTTGGGGCCAGAATTGTAGAATTTTACTCTGGAAATGGCTCCGTAAGCCTTCCCCTTTTAGTCAAAGCCTCCTCTCTTGTCGCGATCGAACAAAACCCACATACGGAAAAACTTTTTAATCTTTCTCTTAAAGGTCAGTCAAAAGCTCGCTATATTACCGGTGATGTGAAGATAGGTTTACCTTTTATCAAAGAAGCTGATGTTATAATTGTAGACCCCCCCCGTAAGGGCTTAGACCCCGATCTATTAAACGCTTTGAAAGAAGCTAGGGGTAAGGATCTGTTTTATATTAGCTGCGGTTGGCGGAGCTTTCTGCGAGACTACGAGGAATTGATAGGAGCTGGATGGATTTTAAAAAAAGCGAGGGCCTACTTACTTTTTCCAGGTAGTGATCATATTGAATTATTAGTTTCTTTTAAAAAAGAGTGAAAATTTTAGATAAATAGAAATTGTAGGTCTTGGGCATCTCTTGGATTTTTCGCTATCATTTCAAAGCGGCAGAGGAGTGGAAAGAGCGTAAGTACTGGGGTTTGGACAAAAATTTCTGTCTAAATAAAAAGGGATGCAGGGAGCGCATCGGCATCAGTAAATCCCGTAATAGGCCCCCCAAAATAGACAGGTCTCAAAGTTATGTTTTGTGCTAAAATTTAGGGGCAAATGGGGGGCCCAAGCACATGAAGAGAAATCCAAGAACAGCCATCTTCAAACAAAAGGTGGCTATTGAAGGATTAAAGGGCGATAGGACAATCAATAAAATTGCGAAGGAATATGGGGTTCACTCAAGTCCAGGTGGGCAAGTGGAAAAAGACACTGATCGATGGGGCTGACTTGGTCATAGGCCAGGTCAGAAAAGGTTCAGATACTGAGGTTGAAAAGGCTGCCTTGGAGCGTAAAATAGGTCAATTGACTATAGAGATAGATTGGCTTAAAAAAAACTAGAGGCCTAGCTCTAAAAGAACTTCGGGCTATCGTTGATTCTGATCATCCAAGACCTTACCATGCTCATCAGTGTCGACTTTTAGGATTAAATCGTTCTTCTTTTTATTTACTCCCGAAGAGGAGACAATTTATAATTTAAAGTGGATTTTCTTGATCGACCAAGAATATACAGCTCATCCATTTTATGGCAGCCTTTTTATGAAAGCCTGGCTGGCTATTGAAGGGCATGGAGTGAATAGACCTCTTTCAAAACTAGGGCTTTGACTCAAAATCAAATTTCCTTGATATTCTAAGCTATTTGGAGCGCTATGAAATTTGAAAAAGTTAAAGGGCTGAACGATGAAAAATTTCGTCGTTTTCCGGGGACTAAGCGTAGAACTTTTGACAAGATGTTTTCGATTTTGAGCGAAGCCAATAGATTAAAAAAAATCAAATGCCAGCAATTGATTATGTTTTTATCCGAATAAGGTTTTTCCTCTAGGGTATCATCAAGGATCAATACCCCTCCTTTATCTTCCTTATGCTCACGAATTTTAGTTTTCACATATATCCATAGAGCCTTTGAGCTATATTCATTTTTTTTAGGAAATCGTATAATTTGGTCATGACTAAGATCTCCATCCAGAAGAGTGGAAAATCCTGTTGCTGTTGCATATTGGGATTGGGCGATTAAATAATTGCTGTAAATATCGAGTAGATCTTGACTCATCTTTTGCACCTATTGGGAGGGAAAGCTTAGTTCTTCTCCAGATTATTTTCAGACCTTGTCTGCGTAACATGAGTTAAGTAGTCGATAAGTGCATATAGTCCATCGGCGTCTTTAGCAAGTCGATGGAAAAGTTTTGATATTTTAGCTTTTTCTGATGGGGAACAGCTTTCAAATATTTGAGGAAGAGTAGCCTCAAGCCTGTTGGCTATAAAAGTGGCCTGTAAGCTTCTTCTATCCAATAAAACTGACGTAAACTTTCCATTTTTGAACTATGAATATCTTCGTAGAAGCTATCGCTTGAATTCCATGGACATCTGGTAGCAGCCTTCAGAAATATTTGTAGAGTGACATCTTCTTTTAAGAAAAATTGAAGCTTTTCTGAAAAGGTTTCTTCGAAACGTTCTTTTTTACCAGTAGGATACCAGATAAAATGACCAATTCCTAGTAAGGTAAAATTCTCACCTTTCTTTCAATTGGTTAGCCCCTCTATAGTTCCTGTGAACTCATTTTTCCAAATCCTTTACCCAATTTTACTTGCATCCTGAGGAGATATGGAAAGAGAAAAAGCCTTCTCTAAATACAGTAGAGGTATCAGGAGAGATATAATATATTTTCTCATCGTGAATACTTTTCGTTTAATTGATCACAAACAGCTTGAATCGATGGCGGTGTAGGGCTAAATGTCTTAAAAATGAGGTCGGCTCTTGGAAAAAGAGAGGCGTCTAGAGGATCTCTCATAACCAAAAGAACAGTTGGTTTTCCCATATCTAATAATGATTGAATAAGTATTAGCTGTGAAGGATTCTTCCATGCATTGTAAGAGCAAATGAATATCACATCTGCTGTTCTTGCGTGTTGCTTTGCAGTTTCTATTTCATCTTGCGAGGGACTTAGGTTACTGAAAAAACACGGATTGGTTGATTTTCCGATCTTAAGAAGAGTTGTTTGGTCTATGTCATTTTGAAGCAACTGAGGAGCAAAAACAGCAATATTTTTCTTGTGAAGAGAGGCAATTGAATTTGACCCATTTTCGGTGGCTTTCAAAGCAAGGGAGGCTATTTTCTGAGCAACGGCACGGTGAGCAGATGTATGGACAGTTTTTGTTAGATCAATTGATTGACTCGTATTATTTTGAGTAAGTAAGTAGCGATTTTTTAAATTCAGAATTTTTTCGACAGCTTGATTGACTCTTGCTTCTGAAATGCGGCCCTCTTTGACAGCTTGTATTATCGATTTGTGAATGCGCTCTATATCAGGAACTTTTAATTCAAACCCTGTGCGCTCGCCAGCGATTATTTTTCCTCCCAGTATCAAAATATCACACCCAGCTTTCAATGCCTGAATTGCAGCTTCATCTACTGTTCGACATTTTTTGAGAGCTCCCTCCATGACGAGAGAGTCTGAGACAATGACTCCTTGAAATCCAATTGTTTGTCTTAAATAATTTAGAGTCTTTTCTGAAAACGTGGAACAGTTCTCCGTATCGAAGGCTGGCACGAGAATGTGAGCCGTCATGATAGCTTCTGCGGAAGAGCCAAGCTTTGCAAAAGGCAATAGTTCCATTCGTTCTAATTCTTCTTTTGATTTATGAACAACCGGCAGATCTTCATGAGAATCAATGGCTGTATCTCCATGACCAGGGAAGTGTTTAAGAGTAGCAATGATGTGAGCTTGTTTATAGCCATTCAAGGCTTGTTCTGTAAAAACAAGAACTGTTTCTGCATACTCTCCAAAAGAGCGCACTCCTATTACCGGATTTCGAGGATTGCTATTAATATCTACCACGGGTGCAAGATTCATATTAATCCCAACAGCGTGCAGCTCTATTCCCGTGGCCAATGCCGCCTCTTTTGCGAGATTTGGATTAGCAGTCATGCCAACTGCTTTATTTCCAGGAAATCTAGTAAAACCATTATTTAAGGGAGCAACCACCCCGCCTTCTTGATCAGCTGCAATTAAAAGGGGAATAGGATTAGGATTCGACTGAGTCAATTTTTGAAGGCCAGTACTAAGTGCTTGAATTTGTTCGGGGGAATGGAGCCCATTGCACCAATTATAGTAGATAATCCCTCCTACTTTTGTCTTTTGGATCAAGGTTCGGGCATCATCGTTTGCTTCTTCTCCATAGAATTGAACCATCAGCAATTGCCCAATTTTTTCTTCCAAAGACATCCCTGTAAGGGAAAGAGACGAAGAGGCAAAGCAAGAAAAAGAAAGACTAGTGAAAAGGACTGTCGGTATCAGTTTAAAATTCATGAATATCTCCTTTCAATAGACCTCTTTCGAAACTCATTGAGATAGCTCCAAATTATAAATGCCCATGATTAATAACAAAGCGGGGCCCTCTTGGTTGCCAAAAGTCTTGTACCACATATCGATCCCATTGACTTTTGCCATTTTTCCTTCCCGCCAACTAGCGGTGTGGCAAAGAGAAGGGATAAAAAAACAGCAAACAATCGCGATAGAAGGTTCACAGAAAATTTTCTTTAGATCTTTTTAATACGAGCAGATGCATCCCTAGAAAAATCCAAGATTTTTCGTCTTCTAAATACACTTGCAGTTCACTATACACCTCTGAAAAGTCTACGGGCACTTCATAACCCTTGTTCAGAATGCTCAAAAATAGCAGAGCATTATTAAAGTAGCACTTGCGATCCTGTTCACTATAGTGGACCCCAAAGTCAAGACAACTTTTTTGTCAAAATGAGTTATATTTTGTCCCTTTTAAAAGTTAAAAATAATTCTATTCTTCTTTCGCTGTTCACCGATGTTCTTAAGTTAACAGATGCTCATTATAAGCTTTCTGAAGGCAACTGTGCAGTTGTCGACTTATGAACGTCCGTGAATAGCTTCTTTTCCGGGTTTACTTGTTAAAGAATACATCCCTTTTTTTTCAGTTTCAAGTTCTAAATCTTTTAAACGTTCATCAAGACTCTTAACAAACATTTCCAGGTTTCTTTGTCCCTGTCTTTCATAGTATGCCAACGCGCAGGAAAGACCTGTGCTAAGGCCGAAAGAAACACAATCCAATACAGGTAGGGAAGACTTAGCTAAATCTGTTAAATTTGATAGGATAGCTTCAACTTTATTCATAAAATTTTAGCCTTTGAGGTAGTTCTTCAATCAATCTTCTTCTCGATATCCTGGTTTGGTAATAAGCTTTTCAACCAAAAGATGTATAGTTGTCGATGGATTGCAATCTGCAGATGATTGATCTGATTTCAATAGTTTTGCAGCGCGTTTTAGAGCCACTGATCGCAAGGATTTAATTTCCTTATATAAATCGCGAGGCTTTTCATATTTTTCATTTCGATGCGTTGACAGAATTTTACAAAGCTGGTCCCGGTGTGTAGCTGCCCATAAATCTTGGTAATGCAACAAAAACCATAATTCGAACGCATCATTGGAGTAAGCAACATGGATGTTATTGATTTTGGCAAGCTCCAGAGCTCTATTAAAATGAGCTTTGTCTACCCTGTTCAGGGGATTAGCATCGCGATCCAGTACAACCCAAGCCTCGTCTATTTCCTCATCAAGTTCGCCTGATTGTATTCTTACGTTTCTTTCTTCAATCGTCTTTTTTACCAAACTTACTTTATGGTCTGATTTGTCCAATGCTACGAAAACGGGTCCTGTAGAGCTCTTATAGTGGCCAAAATAAATTGCTTCGGTTTTTCCCTCTGTGCAAATCAAATAACGCTTTTGAACGGAAACAGTGTGCTTTTTTCGCTTTCTTTCTTCTCGAAGATGCCAAGGCTCTATTTTTTGTTTTCGTTTAGGCATTTCGGATTTACCCCATTAAGACCAAATGACAGGAACTGCACCGAAGCGTCCTTGACGATAGTTTTTTTCAAATTCGCATTCGCTTCTCATATTGTATTCTAAAAGAGAACGCAGAACAGTTTCTTCTTGCGCATTTTTATCTGTGAACCAAATTTGATCTTGTCTTAGGCCTACCTGATTCGAAAGCAAATAAGTTTCATGACTACAGAAAATTAATTGTGCTCCTTTGGGATTAGTCTGATGATTTTGAAATAGGGAAATGATTTCTCTGCTCATAAAGGGATGAATGCTAGATCCAAGTTCATCTAGTACAAAAATTCCCCCCACATCCAAAATCTGAACCATTAAGGTCACGAGAACAAACAAGCACCGCGTTCCAAATGATTCTTGATTATTGAAATCAAATTCGATATGACGATTCTTTTCCGAAGATCCGTACATTTTATGAAGGGTAACAGCTCGTAATAGATCATTTGGTTGATTGAAAAGAGACTTTAACTCATGAGGGATGATTTTTAAATGAGCTTCAGTAAACGGTTCACGAATCACTTTGAGATCTTGAATGCTTAAATCCAATTTTTTTAATAATTTTAATACTTTAAGGGCTTGCTCAGGATTTTCATGATATTGTTGCAGAGCATATCCCATCGGGTCTGCAGAACCGCCATCGAATATCATAAAATTAGGACGATTTACTAGTTTTACAACTTGTGAAGAAATGGGATCAGCAAATTGAGCAAAGACAGTTAAAGCCAAGGCTGTGGGTCTTACATTGTGAATCAAGTGCCCAACGCTATTTTTTACGCTATCATCTACTTCTGGAAATTCTTGACCTTTCCTAAGAAAAATCATTCGCCGCCGCCGATTTTTCTTTACTTTTGTAGTGGTCTCTAACCATTCACTCACAACTTTTTCTGAGTTAATTTCAAATCCATATCGGTATTCTGTTTTGGTTTCTGGATCCCAAAGAACAATTTGGAAAAACGAAGGCTCATTACTGCTTTCAGCATTTAAAAGGAATGGTTGTAGAAAAGGAAATTTAGTCGTGGGTTGATTGAGATAGTCGGAGTTGAGCATCGCCCATTGCATGTAGACAAGGGCTTTAATAAGGTTGCTTTTACCGCTGGCATTATGTCCAAAAATGCCAATGGCAGGAAGAAGATTTACTTTAAATTCGGTTGAGATGAGCCCTTCTTTACCTGTTTTAAGGGATTCTGCCTCAAGCGAAAGAGTCGCTAACTCTTTAAAGGATCGAAAATTTTTGGTCGAAAATTCAATAATCATAGCTAAATCCTGCCTAAAAATCGGATTATTTTCAATAAAAATACGAAAAATTCTCCTAAATCATCAAAATCTAATATTTTTACACTGCATTTTTATCGAGTTTTTTGTAAATATATTTCAGTTTACTTAGAGGAATTCTCTGGATAGAATAAGGGAAAATTCATTGAATTCAACGACATAAAGGATTGAAATGCCTGAAAATGCAGGACAAATGCAGGTATTAGGACAATTTCAGAAAGGTCGATCTGGAAATCCTAAAGGTAAAGCAAAAGGCACAAAGAATCGAGCTACGCTTGCCGCTGAACAATTATTACAGAATGATTTGGATAATATTTGTCGAAAGCTCATTGAAGAGGCTTTAACTGGTAATATGCAAGCAGTCAAACTCGTTTTAGATCGGGTGCTTCCATCGAAACGAGATCGCAGCATTGATGTTAAACTTCCAAAATTGCAAACGGCAGATGATGCTGTAAATGCAATGTCCATGATTATTAATGCCATAGGGAGCGGAAACATAACGCCAGCTGAGGGTGAGGCCATGTCCAGAGTTGTTGATGCTTTTGTAAAGGTCATGCAAGCACAAGATATTGAAAAAAGGGTTAGTGTGCTAGAACAGAGAGCGAATGACAAAATCAATTGAAAGACGGATTAAAAAGCTTGAGGACCTGTTAAACCCTAACTCCGCAAAAGTTACGTAATAACCTAGCTATAACCTCAATATGTTCTTGATGTTATAGCTTTTTTTATGCCATAATCCTATTACGTATCATGCGTAATATGGAGACACTGTGACTCTTCCTGAAAAACACCCTCAATGGGCTTTAAAGCATAAGCAGCCCGGCTCTGAACTTCGTCTAATGAAAGGG
>VFKH01000059.1 GCA_009885615.1 Parachlamydiales bacterium | reverse complement strand
TCCGCTCTGCTTAAGTTCGGCTTAGGATAAATTGCAGCTAGCCCCATGGACTGCATTAGCCTTTGCACGCGCTTTCTATTCACTCCATGCCCTTGAACACCCAGCCAGGATGTCATACGACGGCTGCCATAAAACGGATGAGCTGTATATTCCTGGTCGATCAAGTTCATCCACTTTAAATTATAAATTGTCTCCTCTTCTGGGGGTAAATAAAAAGAAGAACGATTTAATCCTAAAAGTCGACACTGACGAGCTAGAGAAAGTCTTGAATCATCAGGGTCAACGATAGCCCGAAGTTCTTTTAGAGCTAGGCCCCTAGTTTTTTTTTAAGCCAATCTATCTCTATAGTCAATTGACCTACTTTACGCTCCAAGGCAGCCTTTTCAACCTCAGTATCTGCACCTTTTCTAACCTTAGCAAAGACCGAGTCAGCCCCATCGATCAGTGTCTTTTTCCACTTGCCTACCTGGACTGGATGAACCCCATATTCCTTCGCAATTTCATTGATTGTCCTATCGCCCTTTAATGCTTCAATAGCCACCTTTTGTTTGAAGATGGCCGTTCTTGGATTTCCTTTCATGTGCTTGGGCCCTCCATTTGGCCCTAAATTTTAGCACAAAACATAACTTTGAGACCTGTCTGTTTTTTGGGGTCCATTATACTCTGGGATCTCCAGCTTTTAGAAGCGCATCAGGCCCATTCCCGGGATCGAAATAGTAGTTGCCATTAGGTCTTTTGATGGCATCCGGAAATGGAATAAAGGTCAGGCGATTTCGCAGCCCTTTGAGCCTTGGCTTTTTCGCCACTTTCTTAAGGCATCTTTTCCAAGAATCCCAAGCGATCCATAACATTCCCTGCAAGGTGTGTGAAGGAATGTCTAGTTTCTTGCCGTGATTCGCTAAGAGATTTTGGGACTTCTGCTTGTTATAGTAAAAGCCATCCGTGGCCGTCGAGTTCGATTTTCCGGATAGCCCAATTCCAAACGCGCGTTAAGACAAGGAGTTGATTATTTAGAATAACTTCTTGTTTGGGCGAAATTCTCAGTTTGATTTGCGATTGGATCATACGGATTTTTGGTTCTAGGCAAAATGCAATATTCCGCTAAGCGGTGCGCCACCAACGGTCGAGACAAAATAAGAATTCGTCCACAAAGTTGGCAATCATGTGCGAAGATGCAAGTGCGTTTTTCTTAAAATATAAGAGCTTTCCCCCTTGATCTCTTTGATTAACCTATGGATTCCATATTGTGGATCGACTTCTACTAATAGATGAACGTGATCGGGCATTAATTCCATAGCCGATATTTCGCTCTTTCTCTCTAAACAAATTTCTTCTATGATGGACCTTTAGTTCTGCTTGCACAATTTCCGTTAAAACACTTCATCGATATTTTGGACACCAGACCACGTGATATTTGCAGGAATATACGATATTCCGGTTGGCTTTGTAATTGGCTAAGGTCATGCCTCGGGATTATACATCTCCGATCCTTATAATGCAGGCACTCCTTGACTCCATGGCTAAAGCCTGGGGATTGCGTCGTTTCTTTGTTCACTAAAAATTCTTGCCCAATTATATGCTGACCAGAGAGTCGCTACTGAACCGATTTTTACGTTTGATCGCTCTTCTATTGAAAATTGCCTAAGTGAACTGGCTGAAGCGTTAGGAGATGACTTCTTTACCTCGCCTATTACTCCAGAGACATTTCTTGAGCTCGTAAGACCAGGAAATGTCCATCGTTATATTCCTCAACGCAAGATTTTATCCAAAGAAAGCGCAGGAAACAGTAACACCAGTTTATAGATCAAATCTAGAGTGGGATTACATCTTTTCTCAAGTCTTTGATAACTATAAATTGCTTTCATTCCCAATTGATCAGCAGCTTCTCTTTGCGTTAATCCCTGTTTTATTCGTTGATATCGAATAGAAAAAGCAAGAGCTAGAGAAGGATCAACAGGAACTTCAACAACATTACGCTCTTCTTTGATAGATGCTTTGGGCATGGGAGCTAAATATTCATAATCTTCACCCTCCTCTAAATAGAGGTTGAGAGCTTCCTGCATATTTAAATCCAGCTCGTCTTTTGTATCAGCTTGGGTAACGCATCCTGGAAGCTCGATACATTCAGCCCAAAAGCCCTCTTTCTCTTTGTGAACTTTAAAATGATATCGCATTATTTATCTCCCTCAAGTTGTTTCCTTAAAGCCATCTCAAGACCCTTCTTTAGCTCTTTATGTCCAGGAATGATCACCGTTTTATTCCCCTTTCTCAATTTCATGTGGGAGCCTTTTCCCCCTCCCTTAACTTCCTCATATCCCTGTTTTTTGAACAGCTTAGCCAGTTCTTTTCCACTAATCGGCACGATCACTCTCTATTCTGAAGATACTCTTTATCATACCAAATATATTTGGCAAGTCAACGTTTTTTCTCCCCTCCTTCAGAAAGACACTTAACTAATTTTTTATAAATATTTTAAGGACTATTTCACGCCGCGGTATTCCGAGGATCCGATTCTGCTTACAGATGATGTTGGGGAGAGTTCAGGCATGTTCATGTTTATTTTTGAAATTAATAGAACAAGGAGATGTTATATCAGAACTCAAACCAGAATATACTACTCAGATAAGGTAAGAGTGGTTCATTCAAGTCTAAAAGCTGATGAGGGAAGTGACCTTGCCCCTTTTCTTGTACCAATAGAAACTGAAGGTTCTTATTTTCCTCTTCTTCCTATATTCAATTGTTCGCGACCTATTCGTGAACAATTGAATGCCGCATAAAAGCCTCAGCTGGGGTTAATTCACCAAGGCTACTATGCGGTCTTTGATGATTGTAATCGATCCGCCATTTTTCAAGGATACTCCGAGTTTGCCTCAAGATCAAAACAGGTTCTCATTCAAACATTCGTCTCTTAATTTCCCATTAAAGCTCTCTGTATGTCCATTTTGTTGAGGTTTTCCTGGTTGGATAT
>VFKH01000062.1 GCA_009885615.1 Parachlamydiales bacterium | reverse complement strand
TCCCAGCCAATCGATGAAAAATCAAATAGGCCAACTTTTATCTCCTGGCTCAACATGCCAATATGTTTATGACATGGGATCCTCCACAGACCTAGAAATCCAAGTTGTGGCAAAAATCGATGCTTGTCAGCAGAAAAAAGTACCGATACTCATGCAAAATGATCCCCCTGCTCTTTCTTGCGAATCTTGCAAAAAAGCAGCGAGCGTCATTTGTTCTCAGTGCGGCGACACGACATGCTCCCCTTGCAGCAAAAAGCATACGTGTGTTGTAGATGAAGGCGATGATTACATGCTCATGGCGCTTGTAAACTCTCCTCGCGCCGGAGTCTGCGGCTATGAAGGGCCTTGATATGTTCAAACAATTTCCGTGGACCATTTGTGGACCACTGGCATACAAAAAAGAGCAACTAATCACAACAGTTCGCAGTAGCTCAGAAGGCTGGCTTTCCGCTATGATGTGGAGCAGTTAGCTGCTACATGACAAGGGGTGGTGCTGCGGACTCATAACCCGCCGGTCATTGGTTCAAGTCCACTTTGCCCCATATTTCTTTCTAAGTCCTTCTTAGACAATGCGCTAAAGGGATTTAGGAAGAGTTTAAAAGTACGGTTTATCCCCCTTCATCTTTCAAAATGGTGCACTTTTGGTGCACTACTCCACAACAATTGGCAAAAACAAGGCTCGAAAAACAAGTGGTCGTTTTCGGGAAAAGGTTTGCCGTTTTTCTATCAAATCTTTTCTCAACTGCACCAAAAGTGCACCATTTCGTTTCTCAAGCCAGTTAAACATCATAAAACCAAGAGTGTTAAGGCAGAAATATCAGCAGATTGTTAATCCGATGTTGTGGATTTTCCTCTAGTAAAGTATGCTTTTTGACCAATATGACAGGAGCGACTAATTAATCATGGCTTACATTCAAGAACGACCAGGAAAAGATGGTAAACCAAACTTCCGTGTACAAGTTAGACTAAGAGGATACCCCGTACAAACTGCTACCTTTGAAAGAAAAACTGATGCAAAACTCTGGGCTCAGCAGATAGAGTCTGCCATTCGAGAAGGTCGGCACTTCAAAACCACCGAATCTAAGAAGCACACCCTTTCAGATCTTGTAGATCGGTACCTAAGAGATATCATCCCCTATAAACCCAAGAATGCCCGAACTCTTACAGCTCAGCTTATTTGGTGGAAGCAACAACTTGGCGACTATGTCTTAGCCGATGTTACTTCGGCATTGATAGGAGAATACCGTGATAAACTATTAAAAAGTGCCACCCCAAAAGGAACCCTGAGATCCCCTACTACAGTCGTGCGCTATTTATCTGCGTTATCACATGCTTTCACATTGGCCGTAAAGGAATGGGGATGGCTCGAAGATTCTCCGATGAGAAAAGTCACAAAGCCCAAGCAGCCACGAGGTCGAGTTCGATTCTTGGATGAAGAAGAAAGAGAATGCCTTTTGCTTGCCTGTAAAGAAAGTCCAAACCCCCATCTCTACCCTGTTGTCGTCCTAGCTCTTTCAAGTGGAATGCGTCAAGCAGAGATCATGAACTTAAGATGGTCTGATGTCGACCTACAAAAAGGCCGCATCATCTTACAGCACACAAAAAATGGAGAAAGAAGAGCAGTCCCTCTTGCAGGTTTAGCTTTGCAGTTGTTAAGAGATTTCGAAAAAATTCGTCGTATAGACACAACTCTAATCTTCCCCAGCAAAAGTCTAAAACAACCTGTTGATTTACGTTTCCCCTGGGAAAAGGCTCTAAAAGCCTCAAAAATCGAAGACTTTCGGTTTCATGATCTCAGACACACCACAGCCTCATATCTTGCAATGAACGGTGCCAGTTTGGCTGAAATCGCTGAAGTACTTGGACACAAAACTCTCTCGATGGTTAAAAGGTATGCTCATCTTAGCGAAAGCCATACTGCAAATGTTGTGGCCAGGATGAATGAGAAGTTTTTTCTGGGTGGAGGCTAATGAATTGTAATGCCTGTGCAAGAAAAGTCGAGACTTATGAAAAACTTCTGAAGAAGCCCTATTGGCATCTCTTTGAGGTTGCTGAGTACGTTTCCGATGTGACAAGCCTTGATATTTTTGAGCTTTTGCCTCCAATGTTACAGGAGGCATTTCAACTAAAACGGTTACCTATCGGTTCGCATGCTACTTTTCAGGAAGAAGGACGGCAAGATGTTTGTATAGAAAATTACGACCATATTTTGCGTATAATTTACAACTCTATTCAAAAAGATAAAATAGAAGCTTATCCAGTGACGATAAGTTTTATAGGAAGAGGCTCCTCGATAGAGAATGAGTTCCCTCATCTCAAAAATCTAACATATTTAGTTCGTCCTCTTGAAGCTCTTTATCTGTTGATAACAGAGGGAATCATCCTTCCCAAAGAGTTGCAGTCAGTCTTACAAATCTCACAGATCTCAAATGCTGGAGTATTTACAAAAGGGTCTTTAAATAACTTAAAGCGAGATACTGTTTCGCAGGTCATTAGGTTTGAGAACCCTGAAGACAATCTAAAAAGACATAGAGAAAGACTTAAAAAATTAAGGGAAATGCTAAAAATAAATCGTTCTATTGAAAGATTCTTTGAGCATCAAAAAGTGAAATCTAAAAATTACGAGTCTTTCTGGAAGCAAGACTTCGATGATTTGTCATTAGCACTTCATTTCTTACACACGGATACAGGTAATAGAGCTGCCACAGCGTTTTCTAACACCAAACCAGATGCTGAGAGAGCTCTTCCTCATATTCCATTTGTTATGCAAGAACAAGAAGAGCACAGGATGGCATTCGATTTTCAAAAAATGAAGGAAGCTCTGAAGATTATTTCAGCACTCCTGCTCTTCAAATACGAAAACATGACATCCAAAGATCTTCTGCATCATCCCCTGATTCAGATGTATGGCTCAGCTGGTGGAAATTCTGTTACAGAAATCACCAAATTTATCTTAAAAGACATTCTGAAGACTCTCGACTTCTTTGTCCTCTACCGATCTCGTTCTGTAAAGCTCCTTTTTTAGCCAAATTTAGTAGAAGAATGGGTTTAGATTCCTAACCACTACTTGTGCTTGAATTATTGTTTAGTTTTGCACAGCTCTATTGAGTGTTGTACAGACAAATTCAACAATAGGTAAGGATATGGAAGAAAAAGAACAAACAAGCCCTCCCACTAGGCTGATTCCGTGTACAGATTGGCCAAAATATCATCCATGGCCTTCTGTAGCTGGCCTAAGATGGTTAATCTTTAATGCCAAGCATAACGGCTTTGATAAAGTCATTAGACGTGTCTCCAAGCGTGTTTTAATCGATGAGGTTGCATTTTTTGCATTCGTCGAAAAGAAAAACAAAGAAATAGGGACGAGATAATGCCGCAATTCATAGAGCCTCCTTTTTCAAAAGAGTCTGAAATGATGGTGTTGGGATGTATGTTGACCAATATCGAATCTTTAGTCATCTCGTGCAGACTCCTAGCCGTTTCTGACTTCTACCTCACAGAACATAAAAACATATTTCAAGGGCTCAAATCTATATGGGAAGCTGGCGGTGTTGGAGATGTGCATTTAACGTGCCAAGAGCTAAAGAAGAACGATAAACTCGAATCAGTAGGAGGGGCTGCTTACGTTACAGGATTAGCCCAATATGCAGGAACATCGGCCTATATTGAAGCATACATCGATGAGCTAAAGGATTATGCCAATAGACGAAGAATTCTAGATTTATCACTTGATTTGCAGAAAAGAGCCTCAAGTAATGAAAAGCCGCAAAAAATCATTATATCCGCTCAAGAAAGCTTAAAGTTAATTGAGCAAAATAGGGGAACACAAGACAAATTCCCAATCAAATTTCTTGAACAACTCGATAAAAACTTCCTACTTACAGAACCACCTAACAAACCCATGCTCTTGGAATATGTGGACGAAAATAAGATGCCGATTGGTTTTCTTCCGAAGGGAATTGCAACGATGATTGTTGGCGCAGGAGGAGTTGGTAAAACCCACCTCCTAGCCCAGCTTGCTATCTCAGTCTCAACAGGAACCACATGGTTGGATACATATAGAACAACAGAACATTGTGGAGATGGGAAAAAAGGTAATGTATTTTTTGGTCTTGGAGAAAACCAGTTGGATGATATTCACAGGGTCTTATACAAAGCCGCAAAAAAGCTAAGAAGGACTCGATCTGATCTTTTAAATCCATGCCTTCTTTCAGAAGCTACTAAACGAATAGCTCCCTTTTCTTTCTGCGGTCAGCAAGCGGCTTTTATAGAAGATAAAAAGCCGAGTCTTTATTTTCGGCAGCTTAAAATGAAGCTAGCAGAGCTGTCTCCAAAAGATGGTTGGTCCCTCATAATCCTCGATCCCATCTCGAGATTGATGGGCTCAGATGCAGAAACTGATAACGCAGCAGCCACTCAATTTATCGCTCTTTTGGAGGAACTAACGATCGATCTACCAGGAAATCCAACGATTCTTTTCGCTCATCATGTAACTAAATCAGCAATAAATAGTGAGGAAAAACAAAATCAAACAGCTGCGAGAGGTGCCTCTGCTTTAACTGATGGGGTACGTCTGCAACTCAATTTATCAAAGAATTTTACTTCTGGCCTTCTTCAACTGACGATGACTAAATCAAACTTCACAAAGATCATGGAAGCTATTTCTTTAAAGCAGGATTTTGAAGGATTCGTCGAGCACTGCTCAGAGGCGATTATCAAAAATAAGCCAAAGAAGAGTTCACAAACCTACGCTGATGAATATGCTGGAGGATGAACTTTATGAACGAAGAATCAGTTCTCATCATAGAAAATTATAAGCCTCAGGTTTCAAACGATTTCCATGCTTTTTTCAAAGAGCACAAAGAATTATTGGGAGCAGAGTTTCTCCAATGCAATTATAAACTCAATCTGCTAAAAAACGAGGCTAGAAGAGTTTCTAGCCCACACGTAGCAATTCAAGTTATAAAAGAATTTCTCGCCACATTTTCCACTGAAGATCCTCTGTGGATACATTTTGATATTGCTAAAAGAATTTTGGCCAAAGAAAATATCGCAGATACTTTGGCAATGGATAGTCTGGTTCGTAAATTTTTGGATAAATGCAGAGAATTAAGTAGTTTAATTCAATACCCACTCTTTCTTACGCAAGCCTTGCAAGAATGCCGCCTTGAATCTGACAAAGGTGAAAATTCAATCCGAAATCCAGCTTTAGAGATTTTAGAATTTACTGAGAGCAGTGTAGATGAAAGCGAATATGGCTGCGATGGACTTTTTTTATGGGATGCAGCCTATTTATCCATGCTTTCCAATTTGGGAAGAGCTGGGCAAGAATCTTCTCAAATAATTTCCAATAAATTGAAAAGCAACTTTCAGCATTATCACGCAACAGGAGAAGTAAAGGCTCTTTTGGATTTTTGGTTTGTTGAAGTAGACAAGGAAAATGGGATTCATTTTTTTCACTCTCCAGCCTTTCTAATCCTATGCGAAACTGTATGGAATGACATTACAAAAAAACAGTGGGATTTACAAAGGCATAGCTGCCCATCCGTCGCTAGAGCTATCTGGATATCAACAATAAAACCCCCTTTACGAGGAGACCCAAAGATCATTACGAAGGAGACATCTTTGACGTGTTACTCAGAAGAAGGAAGAGTCATCGCTAATGTTCCTTGTGTAGATCCCAAGTTCATATGTTTAATTAAAAAAGGCATGGAAGAATTTTCCTCTCTAACTGGACATAAATTATTGCGATGGCAGGTGAAAACTGGTTTTTTAAACTGGCTTGAACGAAGAGAAGATCCTCGATTGATTTGTACAACAGGAGGCTATAAAGGTATAGTGCACCTCATTGGATGCGATGGAGATACAAATCCAAAAACAATAGGACAAGTTAAGGCTATTCTCCATGCTCAAGCATTTGGGTGTTTTCCATTTCCCGATGGAAGCCAAGGAAATATGATTGCCTTAAGAGAAATTGAAAAACACAGAAACGGCGAACCATCAAAGATTAACATTGTTTTGGGTGATCTGATTCTGCCCAACTACCCTCATTTTTTACCAAAGGGATCAGCTCGTAGACTGATTCCCATCACCGAACTTCCTCCTTTAGTCGGCACGAAAAATACACATGCAGCGCAGGCAATGCTTCAGTTACTGATTCTTGAAGAATTCTCTAACCAATCGAATGTGCTAGTTGAAAAGGGTAGCATCTATTTGCCAATGTCTAAATTAGAGGAGCTTGCATCGGAAGCAAAATTACCCAAAAGTAGACTAGAAGTAGTACTATCTGCTTGGACAGAGGACAATTCCGAGAACCCTGCATTTCTTCAAAAACAGGGGGATGATTATACGCTTGGAAAGGCATATTCACAGGTGACTAATTTTCTGGAATATCAGGGTAAAAAACGAAATGAAGGAGCTAAAGCTGGTAAGAAAGCAGCTGAATCAAAGAAAAAATTTGTAAAATCTGGTTACTCACAAAAAAAACGCTCTCAAGAGTAGGGTTGGAATCAAGGTTACCTGACTACTCCTCTTAAGGTTACCTTACTCTTCTTTATGAAGGTTACCTAACGACTATCATTTAGCATCTAACTTTCAAAGATTTATGGAAATAACGAGTCTACGATAACGATAACGTACGTTATATATCGCCATTTCGCTTTAAGAGCGAAAGGCGTGGTATGCTTTCTTCTTCCTTCCTAATCGATTTTAGCAACTTGTAGTAAAAATATTTTTAATGCATATTGAATTCATGTAACTATCTGAGGATTAATAAACAAAGGCTTTACCACATGTCAAATTTATGTCCATCTCAAAACGCCATAGAAACGTTCGTAACAGCTTTGAGATCACAAAACAGGAAAAGAGCAATCCAATACCTCAAGCTAACGAAGGAAATGCGGTTTAATGACTTATCAGGAAGATGGACCACTCTCATAGAAGGTGCTATCGGATATGTTTTAGATGAAGAAGAGATCGTTATTCTTCCTGGTGCAACCTGGGAAAAAAAACAGAAAATGCTGGAGGAGATGATGGCTGTCTATGACAAAGGACAAATCTATGCTTTGGTTGGTGGATATCCTTGCGCTCTTGGGAAAAATGAATATGTGAAATTAGACACTCCCCCCTCTCATTGTATTGGAGAACTAATTTAGGAATCCTATGCCAGCACCAAAAAATCATAAACCATACTCAGGATGCGAAAAAGGTGGGCGACCTATAAAATATACTGTTGAATTCATAGAAACAGAAGCCGATGCATTTGAATCGTGGATGAAGCGTAAAGACAGCCTTTGGTACAAGGATTTTGCTCTCGAACGAGGGTATTTGCCCGACCAGCTTTCCGAATGGGCTAAAACCAACGAAAAGTTTTCCCGTGTGTATAGGAAGTCTCAGGAATGGCAACAATCCAAGCTTGTAAAAGGAGGGCTCCTCAATCAATTCAATGCTGGGTTCACTAAATTTGTCATGGGGAACACTTGTGGATGGTCAGATAAACAGCAGATCGGAGGCGATGCCGCAAACCCACTTTCTTTCCTTCTCCAGCGAGTTGATGGTTCTTCCAAGGATTTAGTTGATGGTTGAGAATACACTTGAAAAGGCAGAAAAAGTGTTAGCAGATCCTCTGTGGCGTTTGAACAATCTCTATTGGATCATCGATAAGTCGGGGAATAAGGTTCTTTTTCAACTCAACTGGGCTCAGGAACAGCTTTACCAGGACATGTGGTATTGTAATCTCATCCTTAAAGCTCGTCAGACGGGCATATCAACGTTTGTTTGCCTGCTCTTTCTGGACCGTTGTCTTTTCAATAGCAACCTTCATGCTGGAATAATCGCCCATACCCGTGAGGATGCCGAGGTTATGTTTCGTAGAGTAAAGTTTGCATACGATAGCCTGCCAGCAGAATTGAAGGCTCTTAGAAGTGTCAACACAGACAATGCACGAGAGTTGCAGCTTAGCAATGGTTCAACTTTGCGTGTTGGGACATCTATGCGATCGAGTACTCTTCAACTGCTCCACATTAGCGAATTTGGTAAGATATGCGCCAAATTCCCAGATAAAGCTCGTGAAATCGTTACAGGGTCTCTAAACGCCCTCGCACCTGGTCAGTATGTATTTATTGAAAGCACAGCAGAAGGACGTGAAGGATATTTCTATCAAATGTGCAAAGAAGCGCAAGCAATGAATGATTCGGGGAAGAAATTAACGCCTCTAGACTTTCGTTTTCACTTTTTCCCTTGGCATGCACATAAAGACTACAGAATCGATTCAATCGACGTGGCAGTACCTGAGCATTACTTAGGCTATTTTAACGCCTTGGAGGGCGTTATAAACAGTCGATTAGATGAAGAGCAAAGAGCTTGGTACGTCAAACGAGCATTAACTCAGGGAGAAGACATGAAACGAGAGTTTCCAAGCACTCCAGATGAAGCTTTTGAAGCTTCCAACGAAGGTTTGTATTATGGCAAACAGATTGTTGAAGCTAGACAACAAGGTCGGATCCGAAATGTTTACTATGATGCTAACGTATCCGTCCATACAGCGTGGGACCTTGGCTATAATGATTCAACAGCCATCTGGTTCTTTCAACAATGTGGGCAGGAAATTCACTTACTGGAATATTACGAGAACAGTGGGGAAGCTTTGACTCACTATCTCCAACACCTCAAAAGCAAGCCCTATACCTATGGTAAGCATCTAGTGCCTCATGATGCCGCAGTTCATGAATACAGCACGGGTTTGTCAAGAGTAGAGGTAGCTCGAAATCATGGAATCCATTTCACAGTAGTTCCAGACATAGGGATAAATGAAGGCATAGACGCTGCTCGCAATATTCTCAATCGCTGCTGGTTTGATGAAGCAAAATGCGCTAAGGGAATCACAGCTCTAGAGAGCTATAAGAAGGAATGGAATGATCGCCATGGATGTTGGTCTAGCTTACCTCTCCATAACTTTGCCAGCCATGGAGCTGATGCCTTCAGAACGTTGACCGTCGGGATTGGTAAGCTCATTAACAAAGGATTATCAGCTGAAGACTGGCAAAAATTAAGAGCTAAACATTTATCTTAGGGTTGCATTATCGATAACGAATGGCACTAAGTCCCAAAGAAATAAATGGCTCGCATGTATCCTGATCAGTAATTGACTTGATGGATCGAAGCTCTTCATATTGCTTTTTGGAAATTTCAAACTTCCCAGTGGAGCTACAACCTTCTTTTAAATCCCCAACAAAGAACCTGAAAATTTCAAAGCGATCGTCATTTAAAAAAACTATGCTCATATTAGTAATATCTTCGCTACAAGCAACCTGCCTGTCTGGAATAATTTGATATCTAATCGTTAGAGTTTCCTCTTTGAATGGAAGATTAACCCATTGACCACTATTCTCAACCTGTAGCAATAAAGCATGATATCCATGATAGCCCCCATTTATGACAAACCCATATTTGCTAAAAACATAGTCTCTATATTTTGTGTATGGTAAATCGTTCACTTTTTGTAGTTTTTCACTGAGTAGCTTCGTTAGCTTTTTATCAAGATAATCAGGAGGAATATCATCTAACAATTTTCTCGCTGAAGTGAGATATCTTTCATATTCTTTGTTGAAATTTTCTTGAGAAAGAAAATCATTGAGCAACTTCAGGTATTTTAATTCCTCTTTAGATCCAGGTGCGATTTCTTCGATTTTTCTATTCTGCCATCTAGCCTCAGCTTCCTTAGCTTCCTGGGATTTGGCATATTCTGCCATATCTATTATTCCGAGAGCTTTTTCCTCTTCTTTTGACAGCTCAAGATCTTCTCCTTCCATCCATTCAAGGTCTTCTTGTGCAGGATTGACTGCTGTTGCTTCAAGGTGCAAGTAATTAGATTCAGATTTGTTGCTTAAAGCAAAGCAATGAGATAAAGCTAAAATCTGTACTAAAATAATACGCAAAAAACTATTCATAATTCACTTAAATTGTTAATTAATCTGTTTGATTATACACACCATCATGTTTATTTTCAACACTATCGTGGGTGTTAATAGGATGAAAATTCATTTAGCCTTGAGCTTTATAAAGGAAATATTTCCAAATGGCTCAAGGGAAGAAGAAAAAGAAAGATCCGATCTTGCTAGCTTTTGCTGCGGCTGTAAGGCGGCAAAGGCATGCTCTTTCCTTGACACAGGAAGAGTTGGCCGAAAGATCAAATTTTCATGTAAATTATGTGGGCGGAATCGAAAGAGCGGAGCGAAATCCCTCCCTCACGTCTTTAGTTATGCTAGCCAAGGGGCTAGAGTGTTCAGTTTGTGATTTATTGCCCTCTGATCGATAGGATTTAATCCTAAAGCCAAATAGGGCGATTAACTGCTCCTAAAGATTGTAATATTTTGAGGAGTTCTTTATTTGTCTTGGTAATATTCACAGTCTTTTCCAGTGTCAATAAACTAATGCAACTGGTTGGGTCTCGTAAAAAGAACAGTCGACCAAGACTATTAAGATTTATAGACTCAGATGAGCCGTTTAAGCATCGAAAAATTGTATTTACGATAACATCGACGAGTCTTAAACCTGGCGTATCTTTATCGTCTGGGAAACAGAGGTTCTCTGTCATTATTTTCTTTAAATCTATGGGATAGTCTTCCTTGCTTAGTTTTTTCCCTGAGTCCGTGCGATATAATTCAATATCTTCATCCGAAACAGCAAATCTTTCAAAGCAACTGTAGTCATGACCCTTAATGGACATTAAAGGCGGTTTACACTGTAAATAGGGAAGAACAAGCTCCACCCATAGGTTTTCAAAATTTGTAACTTGTCCTGCTTGTTTAGGATCGATAACCCAATGAAAATCTCCTAATTCTTCGGGTCTTTTTTGGCTGTAATAAATAGTAGCATGCCGAAGCACTAGTTCAATTAATAGCCACGTGAGATTTGCTTGTAGATAAAGAGGGAGAGAGGTTTTTCTTATTTTTTGGGCAAATGCAGATCTTATCTTCTGCAAAAATGGATTTACTGTTACTGGGGTACTTTCAATGTAAGAAGCTCTTTTTTGTTGATGTTCAGAGGTTGTAGAGTCTGGATGCGTCTTCATGTCAATTGCTGCGCATTCTACAAAAACATCAAAGTTTGCTAACTCTTCAAGAATTTTGTTTCTCATGTCGGGAAGTAGTGTTCTTCCCTTCAGAAGCCCCCCTTGCTGCTTTTCGAGTTCTAATACCCATTGATTGACCTCTTCTATTTGTGAATCGGGAATGGTCAATGCACCAACGCATGTAAAAGATTTTTTATCGAGAGGATTCCCTCTTCCTGCTTCATCAATAAAAGTATGCACAAATACCTATTGAATAAATTATTTCTTATCGCTATGAGCTGCTTCGATCTCTCTTTCATAGAGGAGTCTAATTCCTTCGCAGAAAAGGGCTGACTTGTCTGTCTTTCTGCGTTCCCTAAGCCGTTTTATGAATAACTCATTCAAAAGAGTTTCCTCTTCCTCAGTCATATAAACGGTAGTCTTCGCCTTTTTGGGCGTGTCGATTGCTTTAATGGGCATAGTCAGTCCTAAAAATAGATTAGCGATCAGATTGCCATTGGCTTTCAAAAAAGTCAAACTATTACATGTGTTTAATGGTTTGACGTTTTGACGGTTACTGTGTATACTTATTCAAGATTTTGTAAGGAGAATTTTGAATGTTTAAATCTATGAAATTTCTTGGTTGTGTCGCATCTATTACTTTGATGGCTTTTTCTAGCCTATATGCTGCAAATTACCTCGGAGAATACAACGACAATCCCTACGATTCAAATTCCGTCACAAATCCGTATGGGAAGCACGGTAGTCAGTACAGTTCCGATAGTATTAACAATCCTTATGGAACTTACGGAAGTCCTTACAGCAGTAAATCAACAACAAATCCTTATGCCACAGATACGCCTAAACTATACGACCAAAATGGAAATTATAGAGGTAAGCTAAGCTCAAACCCTTATGACCCTGATTCGGTTTCCAATCCCTATGGAAGATATGGAAGCCCCTATTCATCTGATAGCATCAACAACCCTTACGGTGCAGGAAATCCATACTCTTCCAATTCAATTAGTATTTATGGCGAATAGGTGCTCAGAATGAAATATCTCTTTTATTTTGCAATCGCTGCAATTGGACTGTACATGTTCGGATGCGATGATAGCCGCAAATATGAAAATTACGACAAAGGCTACGAAGCCGCTTGGGAAGAAGATGATGAGCCATCTTCATGGGCTAGCAAAGAAGAGAAAGAAGGCTACGAAAACGGGCTAGATGATGCTTGGGCGTACAATACAGGCTATGATGACGGTTACGATGATAAGCGACCCAAATACTTTAACGATCCTCTTTACATGGATGGCTATAAAGACGGGAAAAAGGATAGGAGATAAAGGATTATGAGTTGGTGGAAGTTTGTAATCTTAGCAGCAGTAGCCCTCATCTATCGATTGTTTTATGGTCGAGAGATCGATGAATTGTCATTTTATCAAACCTGGATGATAGGATTGTTGGTCGCCATCATTTTACTTCTTTATCAAATACTAAAATGTGTAGACGCAATCAAAGGGAACAAGGGAGAAAAAATAGAAGATGATTTTGAGGCATAGATGTACACTTGGCAATCTAGTCAATTCTTGCTCTAAAGCCCCCTTAATATGTCTACTTTTTTCACCTTATCCACTCGACAAACCATTTACCAAACAATGAATATAAAGAATGTCAAATATTAACGATTTTCTTAATTACTTAACTAACCTCCCCCAAGTTGAAAGAGGTAAGGTTTTTGAAGTTTATTGTAAGTGGTTTTTAGAAAATGACCCTATCTACGCTTCTCAAATAAAAAGAGTTTGGCTTTGGAAAGATTGGCCTGGAAACTGGGGCAGAGACAAGGGAATCGATATAATTGCAGAAACCCATAGAGGTGAATTTTGGGCTATCCAAGCTAAATGCTACGATAAGAATTACTATGTAACCAAAGAAGACGTCGATAAATTCCTTAGTGAGTCATCAAGGGCAAACATTGCATACCGCCTATTGATCTGTACAACTGACCTTTTGGGAGATAATGCTCGGGAAGTAATTGCGGGGCAAGAAAAGCAGGTTGGGATATGTTCCCTAGAAAATCTATTGAACTCTTCCTTGGAATGGCCGACTTCTGTTGAAAATCTAAAGCCTCAACCCATTCGACAACCTAAAACTCCAAGACCTCATCAAGAAAAAGCTATTTCAGCTGTCCTCCAAGGATTTAAAAATCACGAGAAAGGGCAACTCTATATGGCCTGCGGAACAGGTAAAACTCTTGTAGGTCTTTGGCTAGCAGAACAATTAAAATCTCACCATACCCTGGTTTTGGTCCCTTCAATTTCTCTTGTGTCTCAGCTCTATCAAGAATGGGTTGCGAATTCCACAACTAGTTTCATCCCTATCTTTGTCTGTTCAGACCCTACAGTGAATGAAAAAGATCAAAGGGTTACTAGTCTTTATGAACTAGGCTTTCCAACTACAACCGATCCAGGAGAAATCCTTAGCTATTTTTCTTCATCACAGGGTATCCCCAAGGTAATCTTCTCTACCTATCATTCATCCCCTGTCATCAAAAAAGTGTGCGCTTTAGATGAAAGTCTAATGTTTGATCTTACGGTAGCTGATGAGGCTCATCGTTGTACGGGAGCTGCTAATAGTGACTTTGCTACGATTTTTGAACCAAACGCCATAAGAACTCGTCATAAGCTATTTATGACCGCTACACCAAAAATCTTTTCAGACCATGTGAAGACTAAGGCCAAAGAGCTTGAATATGAAATCCTCTCAATGGATGATGATAAAAAATTCGGTCCAGTTTTCTATAAACTGCCTTTTTCTGAGGCGATTTCACAAGACCTTCTAAGTGATTACGAAGTGTTAATCTCTGTTATGGATAATGCAACCTATCGTGAGTATGCAGAAAAAGGACGCTTCATTGCGATAGACAATCATGAAACTGATGCAAGGACGGTTGCTAGCCAGCTCTTAGTATCAAAAGCAATCAAAGACCATAATCTTCAACGCATTATCACTTTTCATAACAGGAAAAGTGCTGCACATGATTTTATTAATACTTTCCCTAAAGCCATTAAGCTCATTTCTCAAGATCAGCAGCCTAACATAGGATTTTATGGGATAATCCTTGGTGAAATGCAACAAAGCAAAAGAAAATCTTTTTTAAAGCTCTTTGAAAGTTTAGAAAATGGACATGCTGGTGTTTTAGCGAATGTTAGATGCCTATCCGAAGGAGTAGATGTCCCCACACTTGATGGAGTGGCCTTCATTGACCCCAAAGGTTCAGAGATAGAGATTGTTCAGGCTGTTGGAAGGGCCATCAGGAAAGCTCCCAACAAGAAAAAAGGATTGATAATCTTGCCTGTCTTCATTGATGCCAATGAAGATCCTGAAATCAACCTAGAAGAATCTTGCTTCAAGCCGATCTGGAAAGTTTTAAATGCTCTTAGAGCTCATGATGATATTTTAGCTGAAGAACTGGATAACCTTCGCTTAGAGCTTGGAAGAAGAACCTATAAAAAACCGCCAAAACTGAGTAAAGTTACGATCGATCTGCCAGTTTCCATTGGTATAGCCTTTAGTGAATCTCTGCAATTAAAAATCATCGAAACCACCTCAGCCTCTTGGTTTTACTTTTTGGGTCTTCTGCAAAACTTTAAAGAGAAACATGGTCATACAAATGTTCCTTCTACCTATGAAGAAAATCCATCCTTGGCGACTTGGGTAATTGCTCAGAGAGTAAAATACAGGCAAAACTCCATTCCTAAAGAAAGAGCTGAAAAACTGGAAAGTCTTGGATTTATATGGGATCCTATCGACAAGGCTTGGGAAGAAATGTTTAATGAGTTATGCAAATTCAAAAAAGATAAAGGACATTGCAACGTTCCTGAAATTTATTCGGACAAGCTCTGTTCCTGGGTTGGAATCCAAAGATCGTATTTCAAACAAAATAAGCTATCGAAAGATAAAGCTGAAAAACTGAATTCCTTGAGCTTTGACTGGAATCCTTTCGATTCAGCATGGCAAGAAATGTTCTATGCCCTATGCGAATTTAAACAAAACACTGGTCATTTGGATGTATGGGAAGCCTCTATTCGCAATGAAAAGCTTTGCACTTGGACGCAAAAACAAAGACAAAATTACAGAAACAATAAACTATCTAAAGATTACATCGAAAAATTAAATGAAATCGAATTCGTCTGGGATCCCCTAATCGCAGCATGGGAAGCGATGTTCTTAGAGATTTGCAAATATAAAGAAGAGCACGGCCATTGTAATGTTAAACAGAAATATCCTCAAAACCCCAAGCTTGCCACATGGGTAAATACTCAACGTGCCCAATACAAAGAAGGAGAGTATTTGCCTGAACGTCAGAAACGACTTGAGGAAATCGGATTCATTTGGGACACAAATATTTCCGCTTGGGAAACTCAGTTCTTAGCATTGTCTCAATTTAAAGAACGACAGGGTCATTGCAATGTTCCACAGAGACACAACGAAAATTCAAAGCTTACTACATGGGTTGGAACTCAACGAACTGATTATAAAGACAAAAGGATAACTCAAGAACGTATTGCCAGGCTGGAATCTATAGGATTTCAATGGAATCCCTCTGAAACTGCATGGGAAATGATGTTCACCTTATTGTGCGAGTATAGGAAAGAAAACGGAGATTGCAATGTCCCACCTAAACACAAAGATAAACAATTGAGTTCGTGGGTTGCTCATCAGAGGACTGCATTTAAGGAAAATACTCTAGATAATCAAAGAATTAATAGATTAAAAGAGATCGGCTTTATATTAGACCCACGAAGATCCCTATGGAATGAACTTTATGATGAGCTATCTAATTTTAAAAATAAGCATGGACACTGCAATGTTCCAAAAGAATACCCAGAAAATAAAAGACTAGGTGGTTGGGTCGCCAATCAGAGGACAAAAAATAGTAAAAACAAATTGGCGTCAGATCGGATTGATAAGCTTAATCAACTCGGTTTTTCTTGGAATACTCTTATTTCATCATGGGAAGACATGTTCACAGCTCTTAAAGAATTTCAAAAAACAAACGGCTATTGTAATGTCCCCAAAGATTCTAAACAGTACCCAAAACTAGGAATATGGGTGAGTGTCCAAAGAAAAGAATATAAGAACAACAACCTTTCGGAAGAACGACTTCAGAAATTAAACGAAATTAACTTCGACTGGAATCCTAGCGATAACTTATGGAATTACATGTACAATGAATTAGTTAATTTCAAAAATACGAACGGACATTTTATTATCTCAAGAAATAACAAAAGCACCCAAAAATTAGCGAGTTGGACCAGCATCCAAAGACGAGAATATAAAAAGGGAAAGCTCTCTCAAGAACGTACGCAGCGGCTTAACGCATTAGGATTTATATGGAATGCCAAGTAGACATTTGGTGCAAATTTGGTGCACTTCGGCGCAACAAGTCTCAACTTTTCACATCAAGCTACAACTTTCCGTTCTCTTTAAAGCTTTAACTTTGCTATGGTTATGAGCTGTCACTTGTTGTGAGTGAGTGTTCGATGAAGACTCATAACCCGCCGGTCATTGGTTCAAGTCCACTTTGCCCCACTTTTCTTACCTATTGTTTATCAATAAGTTAGGTGTAATTTTGTGGATCGTCCTAAAAGCGAAAAAACTGACGATGCACACACAATGCACACAGACTCACTAAAAAGCACAGTACGCAGCAGCAAACTCAAAGGTGCTGACATGCGTGGAATACAAAAAATCACAAATAAAGATGGAACAAAAAGCTATAGAGCTCAAGTTAGGTTAAACGATGGGTTATCCCCACAATCGTAAAGCTTCCCTACTCTAGTTGAAGCTAGAACTTGGAAGGCGCAAGAGGAAACTAAAAGAAGACAGGATATGTACTTTCCGTCCATGACCTCAAAGCAAAATAAACTTGACGCACTCATTGATCGGTACATAGCTAAAGTCCTTCCTTCTAAACCAAAGAATGCCCGAAATACCCAACAGCATCTTCTTTGGTGGAAAACAAAATTAGGCAATCTCTCACTTAACAAATTATCTTCAGACGTGATTTCAAAAACGAGAGACGCATTACTTGACAATCCAAAAAAAAATGGAAAAAGTCTCTCTCCTAGAACAGTAAATAGATATTTAGCTTCTCTCTCAGCGGCTCTTACTTATGGAGTTGAAGAGTGTGGCTGGTTACACGTCAATCCTTGTCTTCATGTTTCTAAATTTAATGAGGGCCCTTCTCGCAATCGCTTGTTGGCTCCTGAAGAAATGGATAGATTTTTGGATGCCTGCAAGAAAAGTAAGTCTAACGCTCTTTATCCCATAATTTTTTTAGCCATGCGTTCAGGAATGAGGCTTGGGGAATTACAGAAGCTTGATTGGCGTGATGTTAATTTGAACCAAAACGTACTCTTTTTGAGAGACACTAAAAATGGCACTCCACGCTCTGTTCCATTAAGTAATGACGCAAAGGCTGTGATTGAGACAATCGCTCCAATGCAAGATAGGAAAGGGCTTGTCTTTATAGGAAAGGGCTTGTCTTTAAAAGTAAGCGTGTTGGTGGCAAGCTTTCGATCTACAAAGCCTTTTACAATGCTCTTACGATAACAGGGATTTCAGACCTACACATCCATGATTTTAGGCATTTATTCTGCACTACAGCTGCCCAATCAGGTGCTTCCATACTTCAAATCAAAGCCATCACAGGACATAAAACTCTACAACAACTCTCGGGTTACACTCACATTGAAGGAGCTCATCTTAAGCACATTGTTGATGATGTGGATAAAGCTTTGGCTTCAGGGATAAGCTCATGAATACACAGTTATTTGAATACTTACAGTCTTGCTGAGAAATATTAGAGGACTCAAGCAACAGAGAAAAAAGTGAAGAATCTATGGGGTTAACATATCTTTATTTTTCACCAATACAGGAACGACTTTCCCTTCATGTTGCTGAAAGAAAACTAAATCATGATTGCAGCAATCCATTCGCTATTTCATTAACACAAAAAAGCCAGAACGCCATTCTTGATTTTAGACCTTATTTTGATGCGGCGTTAATGGAAAAGAAGATTATTTCATTTTGTGTTTTTCCTATCCCTTGGATAGAGAACTGTTCAGATGATTTAAAAGCTGTACGGCCACCATTTTTGTAGACACAAATTTGCAATTTAAATAATTCATATAGTTAACAGCTTCGTTCGCGTCCTCTACGCGAGCTATTTAAGGGCTCGCTCGGGAC
>VFKH01000049.1 GCA_009885615.1 Parachlamydiales bacterium | reverse complement strand
CTAATTCGGTTTTTTCCCAATACAGCCCGCATTGAACAAATACGGGCCAAACCTTTGGGAATTTATGGTTAACCATATCCGCCAATAATATTGCACTATCGAGTCCACCGCTTACTAAAATAGCAGTAGGATCATTGATAAGGTTTTTGATCGTACTAGAATTCATAAAATGCCCTTATGGGATTTTGAAGCTTAATATTATAAAGCTTTCTTAAATAATTGAGTGGGTGCTTCAGTTCCCTATGTACTATGGTAAGGTGAGCCCCAAAGTGTGAACCAAAAACTAGCTGATACTTGTTAGTTTTTGCTACCCTAATTTTGGGTTTTCTGTTTCCTTTGCTTAAAGCAGCAAAGCATGCTTTACTCTATTTTGTTATCTCTTTTTTGCCTACTATTTTTTAGATCTTCCTTGAAGGGGTTTGCAAAGGGGACTCCCTTTGTCAGGGGCCCCGTCGGGAAGAAGTCCCCGCCCAAATAGCCGGCGAAGCACGCAATCCTTGGAAGCTTCGAGCAGCTCCTAAATAGCACGGCGCAGGAGCGACAAGGATTCTTTTTACGCATACTTCCTCCTGATAATCACACTTTCTTTAAGACTGTATCTTCCAATAAACACCTCTCGAGGAGTTTTATTTTTTAATGACTGATGTGGTCTGATCATATTAGACCTCTTTCGAAACTAGAATTGAGATAGCTCCAAATTATAAATGCCCTCGATTATATTGCTGCACCGGGTAAATCTTTTACGCCTATTGCGGTAACGACTGGCTATAATCTTAAATCGTTTAATCATCCCAATAACGTTTTTATTGGCCCCGCCTGCTCTGGAGATGTTTTGATTACCCAGTTTATCCTCTTTAGTCAAAGGGTTCTTATGGCTTTTTTTCTTAGGCATTTGAGTCTTTGCATGAAGCTTTTGAAGCTCCTGATATCCAGTATGTGTGATCACGTTTATTTGTGGGTGTAATTCTGATTTCGATGCTTTAAATAATCTGAAATTGTGCTTCTTTCCACCTGCATAATCCAATTCCCTTCGCCAAGTATGTAGTTGGCTTAACTGCCTTTTCTGGCAAGGTTGTTAAACTAAATGATCAGCATGGATATTTAAGAAGTAAGCAAGATTTTGCAGTCGCTGAGTTAATTGGGATCGGTATTTTCTCATCCTCAAATAAATGTGATAACAGATACCGGATATCAGGGACTGCAAAAACTGCAAGCGAAGACTCAAATGCCGAAGAAAAAAAGATTTGTAAGACGAAACATAGCTTTAGATTATTTTTTCAACACAGCCGTCTATGGCCTTTCGTATTTGTATATCTGGTACTTTTTTATTGATTAGATTTTTTCTTAGAAATATTTTGAATGACCAAGCCAATAATTCTTTAGTTCACTAATTCGTTCATAGCCATTTTTTAAATAAAATTCTTCAGCTTGAAAGTCCCATGTGCCCACTAAACAAAAAATGCACCCATTTTTAATGGCTTCGGTTTCTGCAGCATTACACATTGAATCCCTCTGGCGGTAATTTTGAGGTGAGACCCTCCAACAACTGAGCTATTTGCTGCGCATGAGGTTGTAAAAAATCATTCCAGGCTATATTTGCCTGATGGCGAGCGAGCTTTTGATCCCTTTCCACGCGGTCATAGTGAATTCGAGGTGGGACAAAGTTATCGTTATTGAGGCTTGGTGTGAAAACCTCGCCGGCAGGTATATTCGAGGCGTAGATTTCGGGTCTGTAGATTCGCTGAAAGGTCTCCATTACAGCGACAAGAGCGGCTAGGTCGGATCCGTGACGCTTTAGCAGATCGTTGTGTCTGTGGTAGAACGCAAGCGGCGCCTGAGCTGTTGCTGGCTGGAAGTAACTAACTTCGAGACCCATCTTAGAAAAATACTTGTCGGTCAGTGATGGCGGACCTGAAACCTGAAACTGACGTCCAAGAATCGGATGAGTTACTTGCTGTGCTTGATATGTTTTTTTAGTAGAGACACTTAGGACAAAGATGCATGGAGTTTCTATGATGCCCTTGACCCAAAAGTCTTTGAACATCATTTGGTAGAGCAGTCCATGCAATTTTCCAAAAGTATCCATACCGTTTTCTAATCCGCTTTCGAGTAGTTGAGGCAATAAAATGTTGAAGTCGTAATCACGAATGTAAGATGAAAAATTAAAGCCCGTGGGACCCGGGCGCCTCTCTCCCGTAACCCTGTTTTCAAACTTAGCTTGCAAAAACTCAGCTATTGGAAATGGAGTGGATTTTGAGCCCTCGAAGTGAATCAATACCGTGACAATTTCCAGATGTAAAAAATCTTCGCAGTTCGCATCTGACCCGTTAAAGTTTTTGTAACGACTCCCGATTTCGTCAAAAAGTATCTTTAGGTTTTGTCGGCGTGTTGTCTCATCTCGGGCAAGATTTACGAAATTAGTTGTCTGTCGAGAGTGCTTTGCAGGCACGTAATCAACATTGAAAGGTGTTGTAGTCACTTCAAAGTGAGGTATTGCCGACAGCGGCAAAATATTGTCGCAATTTCCCAACAAGGTCATCAGCTTACCTCCGCCATGTTTGGGGATCTTGATGTGGCAGTGAAATGGTAATTATTTATACCTTCTTTTTTCATTATCAATACTATAGGGTGAATTTATTAGTTTTACTAACATCAGACAGGAGATGCCTATAACCGCGCTTGATACCCTTCCAACGGGGATTGGTACCCAATCTTTTTCCAGAACGGGAACTTGCTGTTCATGGCTGAATTGCTCAATGATCTTTTGTGGGAAATCGTCACTTCTACCCCCCCCATGAATTTTACCTAGTTCTTTTTCTTTAAGTTTTTTTTCATGAGATTATTTTTGATGTTTTTGATGCTTATCTTTTTTGCCTTTGTCTGCCATACAAATCTCCATTATATCTTAAGGCATAATGGGAAGTAATAATCATCCCTTGAATAAACCAAAGTTAAATCCAAAAAATTGGTTTTTTATAATAGACTTGCCTTATAGAAAATGTGAGCCAGAGCAGATAGTGATTTACACTAAACAACTCTTTACAACATAAGTCTTTCAATAACCTCCTTAAGGAGGTTATTTCTACTTATCTTTACTATTAAAAAAATAATTAATAAAATCAAGTTAAAAAGCTGGTAAGCGGAATAAGAACACATTTTGAGAAAGGATTTTTTAAACAGATTTTTGAAATGGTTAGCAAGTCGCTAACCATTGATCAGGAAGGAGTTCGCGAAGTTTTTGGCTGTTATGCCCAATGATCCTGCTCATAACATCCTCTAAATATTGGCGGGGATTAATATCCAATCTGCGACATGTTTGCACGAGAGAAAAAAGGATAGCACACGCTTGTCCTTCATCCAAACTTCCAAAGAAGAGCCAGTTCTTGCGTCCTATGGCAAGAGGCCTGTGTAAAAAATCTTTCGTCAAGATTTGTTCTTATTCCGCTTACCAGCTTTTAACTTGATTTTATTAATTATTTTTTTTATAACAAGGTTAAGAAGAGTAAATTTTTAAATAGGTTTTTGAAATACTTATCTTACTTAAATTTGACTCGTATAATTAAGTTAATTATTTTAGATATGAGTAAGTTAACCTGTATTTCTGCAGTTTATATTTTTCAGGAGGTTTTATGGCTAGGGTCAAAAAAATACCAATGAAGTGGAGTGTACATGTCATTGGTACAGCTCAAGGTTGGCCGATGTTGCACAATCCGAAGCACCTTATGCATAGCAAAGAAAAAGTACAATTCTTAGAAAGCATCTGGAATACTTTTTCGCTAACTTGGACTCTAAAAGTTGCTAAACAAAGTGGACAACATTTAAAACTTATCTTAGAAAGTCCAATTTATAAAGAATTTCCTGTGGGAATCTTATCTATGGATGGTAAGTTTTTACAAATTGTTGGCGAATACTTTGCATGGACTATGCATATTGATGGGAATACTATGTCTGGTGCCGGTGTAGCCCGCAATAATCACTGCAACCATTATGCAGCCCATTGCATCACAATGAAAGCAATTAAATAAGTATTGAACTCTTATAGTAGAGCCTAAGCATTACCCATATGCTCTCTTTGAAGCTTAATTGATTGCTAGGGAATTGTTTTTCCTTAATTTTTTTGCCTAATTTGTCATCAAACGGCGCCCCTGTTAGTAGCCAAATGGAGTGCTCACCATTTAGATAGGACCGGCTAATTTGCCCTTAATATTAGGAGTAAATATAGTCGTATGACTGAAATTAAAGGAAACATTCGCATCATCACTTCTGTTGAGAGAAGACCTCGATGGTCTTCGCAAGAGAAAGCGGCTATCGTAGTAGAAACTTATGATAAAGGATTATCTGTATCGCAAATAGCTAGAAAATATGGCATACTCCCAAGCCAGTTGTTTTACTGGGGAAGATTGGTGGAAGCAGGGGTACATGCAGGAATTAGTTCGGGCGAAGATCTTGTATCAAAAAGCATCGTCCTGCATCGTAAATATTGGCACGGTAAAGCCTAAGGCGATGATTGGAAGTGATTCTTATAGCGTAGCGAAGGCTGGAATTCATGCGCTGACTAGAACAGTTGCAGTCAGATATGGGCCAGATGGAATTCGTTGCGCAACTGTGGCACCAGGAACTATTGCGACCGATGCCTGGCAGGAACGGGTAGATCGAAATCCACAAATTTTTGAAAAGTTAAAGCCTTGGTACCCACTTGGTCGTGGAGTTATAGATGCTCGACGATGTGCTACGTATGAGCCTGATTATCTAAGGGGATTGCTTGCAAAAGTGTTTATAAAGTAATTCTCATCAAAAGGTCCTGGATATTGTGTACTTGAATGACTACGGGTTTCCTGCCCATATCGGCGGCCCGATGACTTATGCGAACGCTGTCGGCTTACCCAATGTGGCTCAAAGACTTAAATACTTTACGGCCGAACCAGGTGCAGATCTAAACTGGCAACCCTCTGCACTCTTGGTAAGACCGGTCGAGCGCGGAAGTCGGCTTTAATTAAATACTTTACCTGAATAAAAAGATGCACATTTAAATTAGTAGATCTTTTTAAGTGTTTTCGTGATACGCATCGCTCGGGGCACCCCAGCTTGTATAGCCGCCGTCAACGGGAAGTGTCACGCCCGTGATGAACTCAGCCTGATCCGATGCTAGAAACAGCATGGCGTCGGCAATATGATGGGGGTTGCCCATGCGTCCCATCGGCGTGCGGCGCTCAATAATACTCTTATCGAGCTTTCCCTCGTCCATACTGGCCTGGATCATGGGCGTAAGGATATAGCCAGGTGCAATCGCGTTGACCCGAATCCCGGAAGCTGCCCACTCACACCCTAACGTACGGGTAATCATCGAGATTGCAGCCTTTGCGGCGCTATAGGCGTTACGATAGGTTAAGCCAATGACGCCGGCAATTGAACTGACATTGATTACGTTACCCTTGCCCTGCTTGAGCATATGGACTGCGCAAGCCTTCGTCATCATGTAGGTGCCTGTCAGATGAATATCGAGCAGCCTGCGAAAGTGCACCATGTCTTGCTCGATGGTGGGCCTGATCTGATCCGCAATTCCCGCGCAGTTAATCAATACATCAACACGACCATACTTTTTGATCACGGCGTGAACAACTTGATTGACCTGCACTTCTTGGGCGACATCGCATGCCAATGACAAGTGTTGCACCCCCAATTGCTGCACAATACGCGTCGCAGCAGCTTCTTGAAGGTCGGCAATCACCACCGTTGCGCCCTCTTTTGCAAAGCCCTGGGCTGCGGCCAAACCCAACCCACTAGCACCACCAGTGATTAAGACAACATAAGATTTTAGTTCTGGGTACATATTCATCCTTTTATTTTTTTCAGTTTTCTAATTTCGTTATTTGATTAAATCATCTTAGCGCCCTGCATCCTTTTTAGAAATGCCTTAAAGTCACTGGTAGATCCATACGTGGGCATAGCACCCATCGAGGCTAGCTGCGAAATTACTTTGGCGTCTTTTAATACTTTTTCTAAGGCATCAGATATCGGTTGAATCACTGCATCGCTTGCTGTCGCCGCCATCACCGTGCCCTACCAACTTGGTTGGGGTCACACCGTCAATGGCCTGCTCTGCCAAGGTGCTCATACCCGGCAAAAGCGTTGACTTCTGAAAACGGTTTCGCATCAGGCCCTCTGGCATGGAATACTTTCAACCTATATGCCGAAAAATGGTAGCCAGCCGTAAGATGCCAAGACAATAAGCCCCAATGAGTGCGTGGGAAACGGAGACGCCGATCAGCGATCTTTGGCGCGCGAAGAGGATGCCCCAATAGTAGCCGCTGGCAAAGGCAACCAGAATGAAAACGTTAGAGAGATGCGCATGGAATGCAGCGAAGATAAGGCTGGCAAGAAAGATAGATCTCACTATTTTTCTTCGGCCATCTAATACAGCTTCGATAGATGTTTGCAGGACGCCTCTTGCTATAAATTCTTGTACGGGGGTAAATAGGGTATAGCCGATTGCTAATAGGACCGACAACTTGTTTGGAATCGAAAAGAGGGGTAGATCTTGGAATCGTGGATCGAAAGTGATCAGCGCCCATTTTGCGAGTGTTGCAATGGCAAGTACTGGCAAAGAATAGAGAACAGCCTCTACGATCACTGCTTTCCAATTATGGGTAGTTAGCCCAAAAAATGCCTTGGGCAATGAGCTTTTTTTGACATGATAGATAAACACCCATAAAAGAATAACTATAATCGGGAGAGTGATCATAGTGTAGCTGATAACGTGAGCAGTTAATGTCTTAATTGCCGAAAGGAATAAAATCCACCCAGACAATATAACGAAAGTCAGAACAATAAACCGACCTGTCTCTATGCGAAGTTTTACCTCTTCAAGTTCTGCTTGGAGTGATTTGACGGTAATTTCGTTGGTATCCCGAAGTCGGTGACTTAACTGGACTGCGAGGTTGCAGGCGATTTCTGAACGGATTTTAAGGACATCTAATGGGATTTTAATAAACTCTGAATCTTCCAGAGTCCGCACAGAGGCCGAACGGTTGCATGGCTCGAGGAGGGCCATTTCACCAATTGCTTCGCCTCTATTAATTAGAGAGATCTGAAGCAGTGAATCGTCTTCAGATTTTTTTAATACTTCGCAACTTCCTTCTACTAAAAGAAAGAGTTCTTTACTGGATTCACCTTCACGAAGGAGGAAGCTTCCCTTAGGTATTGGGATGACTTCGGAGGATTCCGCTAATTCTTTGAAGATACTTTCATCAACGTTTTTAAATAGCGGGTTTGTCCGTAAATAGCTAAAAATTTCCTCTTTTCTCATATCTTTCTATATAGTGGTGCTCACCTTAATAAGACACAACAAATATGGAAATTGTACTTAGTGGAGATAAACACTTTCGATTTTTCTGATGTCAGTTTTTCGACTTATTTGATGAATCTCCTTCAGGGTATTTATGCAATAAGATCTCCTTGATTCATCAGTGTGTTATTGATTGATAGTCAATCAATAGGATCGGCTTCCTTGTCGAGGTTCGGCATTCCTCCGGGGCCTGTCGAATTTCAGAAGAGTGGCTTGCTTCCGATTGTTATGCCAGCGATGCTTCTCACACTCCTTCTATCCATACAGCACAGGATCATGATCGCTGCACTCTTTCCCTCAAAACAGAACGGGCTTATGCGGCCATTGAGAGTCCTGCCCTCCAAGAACAAGCGGATTCTTAAGCCAGATAAGTTATTGTATTATTTTTTAAGCATACCTTCACATAAAACCCGGCGAAATCTTTCGCCTTCGGAGTCGGCATGAAATACATATTGACGACATCTTTTTGTCGATCAATCAAAAAGAGATCTATGCTCTCATTGGCATTAACTGTGCAGGAAAAACCCCGTTTTCAGCTTATAACGGGCGCAATCTCTCCGGATGCTCGACATTTCAATAGGGCTCCCCAGCAAAAGATCACAACATCATAGTCCAACATCGATGTGCTTTATTTTTTTGAAAATCAATTGGAAGTGTTATTGAGGAGATTTCACGTAGTAAGCACAAAGGTAAAAGAGAAGCGTCCATCTGGAATTTACGAGAGTTAGTACTAAAGAACAAAGTTCCACCTGAGGTGAGGAGGGGAAGGGCTTTTTCAATAAGCTGTATGTAATCCTTTTGCACGTCAAACATCTGCTCCATTTTTTTAGAGCGAGAAAGTGTTGGTGGATCTATGACGATAAGATCATATTGCTGAGTCTCTTCACTCAAGAATTTTAAGCAGTCAGCGCGTTCAATAATATTATTTTTGCTATTAATCCTATTCAGAAAGAAATTCTTCTCAGCCCAAGTGCAGTAAGTATTAGACATATCGACTGTTTTAGTAAAAATAGAGCCCCGGAGTGCAGCTTGAACGGAGAATGACCCTGTGTAAGCAAAAAGGTTGAGTAACCGTTTACCTTTGGCTTTTGAGGCTACAAGACGCCTTGTTTCTCGGTGATCAAGGAAGAGTCCCGTATCTAAATAATCCCTTAAGTTAACCCAAAATTTGACACCGTACTCTTGGACAACAAAAAAATCCGAGGAAATATCTTTTTTTTCATATTGCTCTGTTTTAGAGCGCTTCATGCGCTTACGCCAATAGATGTCCTGTTTTTTTGCGTGAAATAGATCTAAAAGCACATCTTCAACTTCTTTTTCAAAGCGATCATCTGAATCCTGTAGGCTTGCAAAATAATGAAGACAAAAACGTTGATTATAGAAATCGATGGCAAAAGGGTACTCTTTTATGTCACGATCATAGATCCGAAAGCAGTTAGTCTGTGTCCTCTCTGCCCATTTACGTCTATGCTGGTAGTTTTTCCGTAGGCGGTTTTTGAGCTGAGAGCTCTTGTCGTTATGATCAGATATAAGAGGTAAAGGGGGAAAGGTCATGGGCAGTTATTATAATTAATTGTTTCTTTTAAAGTAGCATAATTGATTGGGATAAGGATAAAAATCACTTTAATAACCCGAGCTTTACCTTTCCCTCCTTGAGAGAGGCCTCGTTACAGAAATCATCCCTCGTTTTTTTTAAGCATCAACTATATCAGGGTAAAATCAGACAGGTGGTTGACGTAACGCTTTTTTAGCGGAATTGGCTTTTTTATCCCCGAGTATCTTTTCTTTTTGCTTACGTGTGCGCCGTTGTTTTTGACGCTTAATTTTAGCATCGAGTTTTTGCTTAGTACTCTCTCTTTTATAGATTTGTTCTTCTATTTTATCACATAAAACACGCCTGGCGAAAAAACGGTTCTCTTCACGGCTTCGAGTAACTTGAGATTTAACTTCAGTACCTGTAGGCAAATGCTTTAAATAAACACAAGAGGAGGTCTTATTCATTTTCTGACCCCCTTTTCCTGATCCTAAAATAAACTTTTCAAAAATTTCGCTTTCCTGGATTCCAAGTCCCAACATACGCTCTTCTAACTTCAGATGTTTAGTTTCTTTTAGCATAGGCCCTTTTAACAGTAAAGTATGACAAACAGATAGACCTAAGAGATCTTTTATCCAAAAATAACCCCTAAAAGGCTACCTTTATTTGACCAGAGATCAAAGATCTTATTTATATACTCTAAAAGAGGTCGGTGAGTCTACTACGAATATCGCTATCCAGGTCAGAGGGTTATAGATAGCAGCCATGACTCTAAGATTTAGGAAAACATTTACGGGTATATCTTTACATGGCATAGGGCCATTCCATCAGGCAGGAAAGATCGTCCTCCAAAGCCAAGGGGTAGTAACCCTTAACTTATCTAGCACCCCCATTTTAAAGAAGGCGTGAGTTGGTGATACTTTGTCACCAACTGCGTCGCGTGGTTAATAAGGGGAAATGCCAGAAGGCTGCCCAGACAACAGAAATATCCGTAGAAAATCCAATAATCTAAGGATGTCTGGTTATTTTTTTGTGAGCTGGCGCAGAAGGTAGGGGATTTCAGGGAAGAGGATGGAGCTGGCAACTACACGCGCATTATAGGACCCCGGTATCGCAAAAATCAAACCGCGCTTACCTTTGTGCTCATAGACACCTCCGATGGGCCTGCAGCCAAGAGCGAGCGTGTGCTCTTCATTCACCGGCTCCTGCCTAAGCGACTCTGCCGCAAAAAGCATCGGGTATAACGTCAGCTCCCGTTCGAGATACTTGGAAATAAGTTCTGGCGAATCGTCTGAAGGTGATAGGCCCGTGCCCCCAACGACAAGGATCACATTGACCCCTTGAGCCATATATTTTTTGATTGCCCCTTTCAGAGCATCTCCACCAGGAACGCGCAGAGCCTCTAGCAACACGGGCTTTGAACGGTGCTTGAGGGTTTTCATGTAATTGGGTAAAAAAGCAGTTACATTATCGTTGTGATCTGTTGAGGAATTTGTAATTAAGACAACATTATAAGTGAGTGGCAGTGCGTAAGTGTCGTGTTTTCTAACGACCTCCTCAAGGCTTTTTGCGGCTTCCGTCTGCGTAGGATTTTGCGGCGCAGCGGACTCAGCAAATAAAGATGGACTACTAGAAACAAAACAGGCTGAAAAGATAAAAGTAACGATCCAACTT
>VFKH01000019.1 GCA_009885615.1 Parachlamydiales bacterium | reverse complement strand
CGGTATAGCGGCTGTGCTACCTAGAGCTGCTCTACTCGCCGTCCCCGTGGGTGTCGTAGCCGTAGGGAAAGCCTTCGGGACCGGCTTGGGCTGGATAGGCTCAAAAGCCATGGAGGGTTTGAGCTTTGTGAAAGAGGGATTTGACAGTTTACTGTCGAAGATCGCTACTAAATTAGGGATGGGGGGTTCTGATGCTGAAGTCACTCCTTCCTGGTGGAGTAGGAATATCACGCCAACATTAGATAAAATCAAAGCAGCGATTAAAAGTTTGGGACCCAACCCACAGGGCTCCTTCATGGTCGCTGTAAATAAGGTGCTTGTTTTTTTTGAATCTGTTAAAAACGGTGTGGTGAGCAGTGTTGAAAAAGGCTACGGACTGATCGACAAGTCGTTTGACGAGGGTGTAAACTTTCTTTTTACGAAGAGCGTCGCTCAGAAAGCCGAAGCAGTAGAGGTGGTCATAGGAGGGGTCGTTGAGAGCCTCAAAGAGATAAAAGCGGGGATTACAAAGGAAGCTGCTGCCCAGAAGCTAGCTGACGCATGGAAGGGGATTAAGATTGTCATCCTGACTGGCGGCGCCCTTTTGGCTCTGCCATTTGTTCTCCTAACGGAAAAGTTCCAGGATGCATGGAAATATATAGCTGCGACGCCTGCTGGCAAGGCAGTGGGCAGGGGCGTTGATGCGCTCATCGAGAAAGTTCTGGCGGGCGTAGAGAAAACAAAAGAGGTATTCGTAGATGCTTGGGGTGGTATATGCGCTGCCGGCAGAAAAACTACAGATCTGGCAGTAACACTCAAAAACGCTTTTGTTTATAGAGGCAAAAACCTTGCGGCCTATTTGTTTGGCAAAAAGTTGTCGCAGGAGGAAGTACTCGGTTTAAATGAACTTCTAACCAATGTATCCCGAGGTGCAGAGGCACTGGCCGTGATTTATGCGCAAGGGAGAAATCAAGCATCTATGCTGGTGAGCGCAGAATATAAAGCTTTAATTAAAGAATTTGGCGATCTGTTCCCTGTTTCTAAGGGCGGCGCAAAAAGTCAAGTTGATAGTCTAAAAGCACGCCTCAAAAAAGAGAGGATAACTGAGCAAGAGCTCAGGACAAAGCTCGTAAGGCTTGATGAAGGTATAAAAGCGTACTGGAAAGATCTAGAGAAATTCTGGAAGACGAATGAGGTAGACGTGAACGAGGTGGTGGTAAAAGAGTAATAAACATAGAGTATTCCTCTTCCTTATTTAAATGTTCACGACCTGTTCGTGAACATTTAGATATCTCCTGAAAGCCTTCAGGGGTTACTGCCTTGTGGCGGCAATACAGCTCATATTGATGGTAACCTCTCCTCATTTTTAAGGGTCCTGGGTGTCTGCCCTTACCTTAAAAATGAGGATCTTTTTTTAAGAGTATCTCCGCTTCCAGAGGAAGCTCTGTAGGCGTGCCTTGTGGGGATTTTTTTCTCCATGGATCTATTGCCGTACTACCAAGTGTTCTTGGGGCCCTTTAGAATAATCAACGCATGTTAGGCCGCGCATATATATTCACGTGATTTTTTCAACTCCAAGCAGGCCATCTGATTTGCTCTAATAACCCACTCATGTTACGCAGAGAAAGCTTGAAAACAGGCTAATGAAGAAATAAGATTCCCCTGACTTCAGGAGGAAGGGATGCGTCAAAGTCTACTTGATATTTACAGCAATTATTTAATCGCCCAATCTCAATAGGCCGCAGCAACGGGATTGTCGATGCTTCTTGATGGGGCGCTTTGTCCTGAAAAAGTTACACGATTTCTAAAGCAAAGATGAATAAAGCTCAAAGGCTCTAGGGCTCTTTTGTGAGGGCTGAAGCTCGTTAGGTCTAGTAAGATAAAAAAGGAGTATTTATTTCTGATAGACCCAGAAGAAAAACCTTATAGGGATGAAAGGGTGATCAATTCCTGGTATTTTCCCATGCCAAAGGCAGCTGCGTCAAAGGTGTTAATTTGCTGTAAGCTCTGCAACGCTGAAGAGGATGTAGCCCTGACAATTGGTTTTGCGTTCATATCCTTGGCCCCTCCACGGGGCCCTAAATTTTAGGACAGAACATAACTTTGAGACCTCTCTATTTTTCGGGCTCTAGCATACTACGAGGACGGGGTAAATGCCAACTAGCCAGAGGCGAAAGAAGGGGTTAGGGGGCCAATATCCCGCCTCTCCATTTCTGTAGGGCTCCGAGTCTACAAGGTTTTGCTAAAGGAGAAATCTGAAAGATGTGGAATCGGGTGGCTCTAGTGAGGGTATGCGAGTGTGCCGCCTTCAAGTTTGAATAAGGTCAAATTAGATAAAAATATTTTAGGGTTTATTAAAGAGCTTTGTATTAAGATCAAAAAATGAAGTTACGAACCCTGATGTCCCTAGTTTTTGTCTCCCTCGGGGTGCTCGTGCTTATGCTTGTGGTTATTTTCCTGGCTAATATAAAAAAGGAATTTGAACTTGTGAATGCGGCAGCTCGCAAAAATTATTCGTATCAGCTAGCCGACGAGCTTAGGGAAAGCTCAGACGATCTTACGCTGATGGCGCGAAGCTATGTGGTTACAGGAAATGATAAATATCAAAGGTTCTTTAACCGCATTCTTGCGATTCGAAACGGTGAGGCGCCCAGGCCAAAAGACTACAGTGATTTCTATTGGGATTTGCTTACAGAGCCAGAGGAGTCGGGAGATGTGGAGCTAGAAGAAAAGGCATCATTCGAAAGCCTTATGGTGAAAGCCGGATTCACGCTGAATGAATTCGCTCTTTTGAAGAGATCCCAGAGCGAAAGTAATGAACTTGTAAGACTTGAGAATGTGGCGATGCACGCTATGAAAGGAGAATTTGATGATGGAACGGGAACGTTCCAGATAAAAAAAGCGCCTGACCAGGCGCTAGCTATTCAAATTATGTATAGCCCAGAGTATCAGGCGGCGAAGGCAAGAATCATGGAGCCGATAAAGAACTTTAACCGTCTAGTGCAGCAGAGGAATGTAGCCTTTGTCCAGAAACTGGAGGTGGAGCTGGAATACAGGATGCTCCTAGGCCTTGTGTTGGCGTTGACCCTATTGGTGGTGTTGGCCATCGGCTACTTCTCTTTACTGCGGCTCGTTCTGCGTCCTGTAAAGCTGCTTTCGATGGGGGTCGAGCAGTTGGAAAAGGGGGAGTACATGGAAGTGGGCAACGCCTGTGGGGTGGCGGAGTTAAAAAAACTGATCGAGATTTTTAATCATACAGAGGTCACTTTGCGCCAAAGGGAAAAAGAAAAGGAGGCGGCAATAGCTGATCTTAGGGAAAAGGGCTTAGCATTGGAGAGGGAAAAAGGGCGCACAGAAAAGCTTTTGCTGAATGTTTTGCCCATTGCAATTGTAGACCGTCTTCAGAGAGGGGAGAAGGTCGAGGCAGAAACATTTCCCGAAGTTACTGTTTTGTTTGCTGATATCGTCGGCTTCACCCAGATGTCGCTAGAGCTTGGCCCGCATTCTGTAGCAAATCTCCTGAACGAAGTATTTGAAATCTTCGACATCCTAGCTGAGAAATATAGGCTGGAGAAAATTAAAACGATCGGAGATTGCTACATGGCGGTCGCAGGGGTTCCTGACAGAAGTCCGACCCATGCGCAGCAAATGGCGGACTTTGCAATTGAGGCCCTAGAGCTTCTCAAAGCGCAGAACGTGCGTTTATCGCGAAACGTGGAAATCCGAATTGGAATGCATTGCGGAACCGTGGCCGCTGGGATTATCGGAAGAAAAAAGTTTGCCTATGACCTCTGGGGGGATGTCGTGAACATAACCAGCAGATTGGAGGGTACAGCAGTTCCCATGAAAATCCATGTCAGTGAAAGCGTCCATTCGCGTCTAGAAGAGAGTTACCTTTTTGAGGAAAGAGGGGAGGTCGAATTAAAAAACCGCGGGAAACTACGAACTTATTTTCTTATCGGGAAAAAAACTAAGAAAGAATGAAAGGCATCTCATTTCAAAATGAGGGCCCTTTCTATCAGATAAACCCCAACAGGTGTCAACCACACACACACACATTGGGGGCTAAGAGGCTATATATAAAGGAATTCTTATCTAGCACAAAAAACTTTTGGAAAAGTTTGGGCCTTGGTGAAAAAAAAAATAGCTTTCGCAGGGCAAGGGGGAAGCGAAAAGGCAATTCTTGCCGCAGCCCAGAGAGATGATGGGAATCCCCCTAAAGTATTTAAAAAAATAGCTACAAGATACCTCATCTGGAGGTTGTTTTTGGAAGGGTAGCTTCAAAGGCGTAATTCCCTGATCTAGCAGGGGATATTTTGAAAGATAGCCATGGGATGTAGCTATATCAGAAAGAGAAATTCAAAGTGCAGGCCAATGCCCCACTCTGAGGGGATACCTAAAAAGAGATTTTTTAGGGTTGACGCATGGAATAATGGTTGAGGAAGAGCTTGGCAGCAGATTGAAAGCGGCGGAAGCGTTCATAGGTAGGGGGTCGCTTTTTAACGAGGAGGGCGGGGGCAAAAAGAATGTTTTTTAGGTGGGTGATATCAAGGGGGGAGAGAGAGCCCCTTCTCTTAAGGTGTTTGTAGAGGAAGTAAAGAGCGCTGGATGTTGCAGCGCGGTCTATACCATCTTTACAGGTGATATTGACAGAATGGGGCTGGAGGGTTTCTATAAGATACTCTATAATATGAGTGTAGAGCAGTTCAATGAAATCCTTACGCTCCTGAAGGCAGAGCGTTGCCTTTAATGCAAAGAACTCCTCATGGATAAGATTAATGAGCTGCTGCAGGCGTGAGAGGTTGATGTGGCAAGAGAAGTTATAGCCACCTTTCTTCCCTAGCAGGATTTTAATAAGAGCATCCTTAAAAGCACGGCTATTATCGAGGGTTAGGAAGAGGCCATCTTGATGCCAGAGAGATCCATTTTTATTGAGAGTAATGATAATAAAGTTTTCTGGGTAGTGGAGAGATAGATTTTCTAGGGCTTGGCAGCGTGGGGATTCATCATTGCCTGGAGCTCCTAAGGTGCTATTTTGAAGGTTGATATAAAGATGCTTTTTCTTTTCAAAGAGGTAGCCCTCTAGAAAGGCATGAAATTCTTCATTAACATAGGCTTTACGGGTAAGGAGGGAGAAGGGGCCCTCATGAGTAGGCGTAGCCATACGAATAAAGAGTGTTTTTTCCATGGAAAAAAGATGATAGGGGGTATTTTCTTGGCAGAAGGGATCAAAGTTTATATTAAGTTGCCCAGAGAGAAACTGCCAAGCCATCTTTATCCAAGAAGTCTTTAGGGAGAGGGGGGCTTTTTGTAGGGAGTGCCAAGTCTTCTCAAAATGACCAATAAAATTAGCTTCTAGCAGAGAATGCTGAGAGCAGGCCCCTCCTGACTTCTCCATGTTATCTAGGAGGTGAGCAGTAAAGGCCTGATATTCGATACGCAGAAAGAGGTGCTGCCCTACTCTATGAAGGGTCTCCAGGAGTAGGGGATCATTAAATAGTTTGCAATAGAGAGCTCTGAAGGCTTTTATGAAATCTACATACCGCTTTTTATAGGAGCCTTTTGTAGAGTGAAGAATATTTAAAAGGGGGGGGGACTTCTTCGGAAAAGCTTTTTTTAGGCTTGCTAGAATAATTTTATAGCGAAGTTCTCGCCAGGAGGGGTTGTAATCAATAAAGAAGTCGGCAAAGAATGTCCTTTTAGGGATATTTTTAAATTCTTCTAGAAGATGTTTAACTCCGCTTATAGGAAAATATTTATCTGACTCACTCATCTTTATATTCATATACCCGCCCACCGGTTAGGCGCAAGACCTTTGTGCAGCGCTTAGCGAAAGCTAAATTATGGGTAACAACGATGAGAGTTTTATCTTGAGTGAGAGAGAGCAGCAGATCATGGATAAGAGCTGCTGTGTTATGATCGAGGTTGCCAGAGGGCTCATCGGCCAAAATAAGAGGAGGATCATTAAAGAGGGCCCTGGCAACAGCTACACGCTGTTTTTCGCCCCCTGACAGCTGCTTAGCTGTAAAATGCGCCCGGTGACTAAGTCCTACTTGCTCCAAAAGCGCATAACCCCTTTCCTGGCAAGCAACAAAGCCTGCAATGCGTCCAGGCATCATTACGTTGTCTAGGACAGAGTATTCCTCAAGGAGGTGAAAATGCTGAAAGACAAAACCCAGTTTACGGCTTCTTAAAAATGCGCTATTAGCAGAGGTAACAAGCGTATCCTCGATGCTTACAGTGCCAGATGAGGGTGGCTCTAGTGTGCCTAAAATATGTAGTAATGTGCTCTTTCCCTCCCCTGAAGCACCGATAATAGCAAGGGATTCCCCGGCTATAACAGAGAGATTAATGCCCGATAAAATTTCGATAGGGTTACCGGGCTCGGAAAAACTTTTGGTAAGGACTTTAGCTTCTAAGAGAGGCATATTTTTATCCTTTTAATGTTTCAGTCGGTTTAAGACGGCTGGCTTTAATAGCTGGAACAAGACCGGCAATAATGGATAAAAGAGAAGTTGCTATCCAGACAATAATTAAGGCATTACTACTCATTGTACTTGGCAGTTTATCACCAAAGAAAAGAGTGTTAAAAGGGTTTCTTCCCTGTAAAAGGGCTAAAATATCCACTAAGGTTTGAATGTTAGCAAGCGTAAAATAGGCGACTATAGTTCCCAGGATACTTGCAAGGAGACCTAGAGCTGTTCCTACAAGCCCAAAAATGAGGGCAATGCTTTTTTTTGTAGCACCCATCGACTGGAGAACACCAATATCCTTTTTTTTGTCGTTAACAAGTAAAATAAGCATAGAAAGAATATTAGAGCAAGCTACCAGAATAATAATAAAAGCGATCAGTGTAAAAAGGTATTTGTCACTTTTAAGCTGCTGCACAAGGTCTTTTGAAAAGTCATAATCCTCATAGCTCTCTACAGTCCAGTAAGAATCAAGAGCGGATTCTTTCAGCTTTGTAAGAATTAACTCCTTAACATAAGGCGCTTGAAGAGGGTCATTGATATAAACAAAAATACCGCTACCTTGAGGCCAGCGCTCCGATTGGCTAGCGGCCCGAATTTCTGTTACAAGAGCGGGTCTTGCCATCACAAGGCGTCCACCCAGAGGCATGATTCCTGGATCATAGAAACCTGCCACATAGCCTTTTTTTACCATTTCTTGGGGACCACTAAAGGTGGATCCATAAAAAGCTATATTCACATGATCACCCATGCAAAGGCCATTATCACGAAAACCTTTAGCAAGCAGAAGAGGTTCACGGCCTAAAGGATCTTGGGGCAAAAATGTTTGGTTGTTAACAGTATAGGCCCAAAGCCTAGGAGGCGTTACAGGTTCTTTTGTAAAATGGTTTTCTTCAGAATCCAGGTGGGCTAAAATAGAGTTTGGATGTGCATCCCTTTTAGCAATTGCTTCCCAGTTTTTACAATCAGCGACATCTACTTTTTGTACGATAGAGGCAAAAGAGGAGCTATTTTCTTCAAGAGCAGTTAAATAGGAGAGCTGATTTAAAAAGTTTTCACCCTTATCACGAACCAAATGAATATGAAGCTCTGAGGAGGCTATTTCAAAAGGTGCGGGTTGGCCGTACTTCTCTAGTATAATAAAAGTTTCTTTAATAAGGTCTCTTTTTTCCGAAAGCGGTAAATAAGAGGGAAGGCTGCCATCTAAATCCTCATCATAAGGATCTATACTTGTAGATGCTAATTTTTCTTTGATAGACTTAAGTCGGTAGTCGGAAGTACTACTAAAGGCGTCCACTTGGTAGTAGTAAGAATCGAAATAAGCTTCTTTAGGGGTTAGGCGAAGAGGTGCGCTGACGGCTGTTATTTTATTAATCCAGCCTTTTTCAAGTCCTTCAGTAACAGACAGAAATATTAAAACAAGCCAAACTATTAAAGAAATAACAACTACAGATAATAGGGATATAATAGATTGGGAGAGGTGGCCTTTGCGTGGCAGTAAATAACGCACTGCCACTGAAAATTCAAAGCGCAAGGATCTTTATTTTGCCTCTTTAAAGATCACATGACGGCGTAGAGACTTATCATACTTTTTAAGCTCCAGACGGCCTGTGGTAGTTTTTGGATTTTTTGTTGTACTGTACATTTGACTGCTTTCAGTACTTTTCATTTTAATAATTTCGCTTTTTTTGGCCATGTTTAGGTTCCCTGTTTTGTAAGGATTCTATCCGTTAGAGTACATTCTTTTCAAGGAGCCTTTTAGAAAAATATTGATTTCTTCTAACTATTTAGCAGATCATCCTTCGTTAATTATGTGGAAATGGATTTTTGGATTACTCGTTTATGCTAGCTACTGTTCAGCCCTAGAGTCTGGAATACCCCTCTATTATTGGAAGAGCAAAAATATTGTTAATTTTGGCGATCATCTATCCCTGAAGTTAGTGGAAAGGATTGTCGAGAGTGACATTAACGCAATTACACTTAAATCAGAGCTGGATCAGCATAAACTCTTAGCTATTGGCTCTATTATGACAATGGCAAGAGAGGGGGATATTATATGGGGAAGCGGAGTCAAATCGGAAGATATTTCTCTTGATCGTTACCTTTTTACGAATCTCGATATCCGGGCGGTTAGAGGTCCTAAAACAAGGGATTTTTTAAAGAAAAAGTTAGGGATTGATTGCCCAGATATTTATGGTGATCCAGCCCTTCTTTTGCCTTATTTTTTTCCCGAATTCAAAAGAAAAGAAAGTCCTCTTTATGAGTATATTATCATTCCACATTACTCGGAAATGGAGTTTTTTAAGGGATATTCTAATATAGTTTCCTCAACAGACCCCTTTAATTTAATAATAGAAAAAATTTTGAATAGCAAGCTAGTTATTGCCAGCTCATTACATGGGGTTATCGTAGCTGAAGCTTTTGGTGTTCCAGCCCGCTTGCTGCGTGTTACTAACAATCAACCCCTTTTTAAATACGAAGATTATTATGAGGGAACAGGGCGCCCTGATTTCACCTATGCTGAAAGTGTGGAAGAAGCTATTTTAATGGGGGGCGAAAGGCCTTTTATATGTAATTTAGAAAGGCTTTATGCTTCTTTCCCTTTTGAATATTGGCCAGAAAGTAACCCTCGTAAGCTTTTATGAAAAGCTTCCTCTTCTTTGTATTAAGTATCCATTTTTTAGCAGCCATTGATTTGGACGATCAGTGTTCTTCTTTCGTTCTAGAGACAAAAAGAATTGAGATCCCAGGATACTCCTACGCTTTTAATGCTTCAATAGTTCCTTTTAAGGGCTCTTATCTACTTAGTTTCCGTACAGGCGCCTATCAAGAAGCTGCTAACAGTGATTTTATTCAAAATGTTATGCCTGCCTCAAGACCACGTAAAACGGATGAAATTGCTCTTGTATTTCTTAATAAAAATATGGATCCTTATGGGGATATACAGATCCTAGATATTCAACACCATCATGGTTTAAGGGCCTTTCGGCAGCAAGATCCGCGTCTTGTGGAGATAGGTGAAAATATCTATATTATTTATAGTAATATGATAGAAGGCCCTGATCCCATTCGCCGTGTTTTTGTAGGGGAGCTTTTCTATGATGGCGCCTATTTTAGGGTAGGAGAACCCGAATGCATGGCTTATTTTGAGGGGGCTGGAAGTAGGAGCATAGAAAAAAACTGGGTTCCTTTTGATTTTAGAGGGCAGCTTTTACTTTCTTACTCCCTAGTTCCGCATACGGTGTTTGCCCCAGATTGGCACTTGAAAAAATGCATAACTGTTGCTAAAACACTCTCCGATATATCTTGGGATTATGGGGAATTAAGAGGGGGTACTCCCGCAATTATGGATCAGGGAGAGTATATAGCTTTTTTTCATTCTTCGAAGGTGATGGCTTCTAAGCAATCGGGTGGTCATAAAATGATCCATTATTTTATGGGAGCCTATACTTATTTAGCAGAGCCCCCCTTTTCTCTTACATCTATGAGCAGCACTCCTATTATAAATAAAAATTTTTATAATGGAGATATGTATAAAACATGGAAGCCCTTACGCGTTATTTTTCCTTGCGGCCTGGTGGCGGAGGATGATTTTTTCTGGGTTACTTATGGCCGTCAGGATCATGAAGTATGGGCGTGTAAAATCGATAAAAAAGGCCTTTATCAGAGCCTTTCCTCTGTAATATAGATATTATTATTTTTAATTTTTAGAGATTTAGCGTCATCATCGCCCCAAAATAGCTAAAATGCTAACCTATAAGGTGTGAATCCTACTCTTATTAATGCCGCTTCCTTAGAGGCAGGCAAAATTTATGCTAGAAAGCTCTTTTCAGAGTATCGCGTGGCCGAGTCTTATGAGCAACTTGGAGAGATAGATCTCTTCGATGCGGATAAGCCCTGCCTTTTTTTAAATAGGGCCCCAACAGCGAATTTAAGCTTTTTTAAGTATGTGCAGAAATTGGTTATTGTGACGGAAAATCTCTCCTCTAACCACCCACTCATAGCATGGGTACAGAAAGAGGGAATCGTTGTAGATTTAACAAAGGAGGCACTTTGGCAAAAAGATAAGCGCTTAGAAGCAGAGGTTAGAAAAAAAGCGACCTCTATTGAACCGGAAGCTCTAAAGATGCTTTTAAAAATTCCTGAGGAGCGTCTTGCAAACGAACTTGAAAAGCTTATAACTCATAATCCCCATATCACACTTAAGGCCGTAGAGCTTCTAGTGCCGGCTGTTGTGAACTCTTTGGTATGGCCATTTTTAGATAATATTTTACAAAAAGATTCAAAAAAAGCGATTAATACTACTTTAGGTGGAATAGATGCTTTTTTCGGTATTCTTAGATTGGTCCGTAATCAACATAAGAATTTGTTGCTCTTTAAACAGGCCGGGCCCCATGAAAAAAGAGAGGTTTTATCTACTTTGAAAGAGAGGGCTTTTCAAAGTATTCAAGCAGCTTCACCTCACTTTACAGTTAAAGAGCTCGAAGAGGGCCTTATTAAACTTGATAGGCTTGGATTTATGATGCGGGATGGGCTGACAGATGAAACGCTTGTGCATACTCTTATTGTGGCCTATACATGTTAATACTATTACCTAACTTACTAGGAGGCAGCTCTTTTGATCAGCGTTATTTCCCGGAGGAACTTGCTCGAGAAGTAGCTCTTTTAGATGGTCTTATTGCCGAGAGTGTTCCTGCAGGACGGGCTTTTTTAAAAGCATTTAAAACAAAAAAAGCAGCTCATCTTATTCCTATAGCCCATATTCATAGAGATGTTAAAAGAGAGGAAATTGATTTTTTTTTAGCTCCGCTTTTAAAAGGGGAGCATTTTGGACTTATTTCAGATGCAGGACTTCCCTGCTTGGCAGATCCAGGTTACCAGGTCGTTCGGCGAGCACAGGAACAAGGAATAGAGGTAAGAATGGTGATGGGGCCAACTTCTCTTTTAATGGGCCTTATGCTTTCAGGACTTCCCGGGCAAGCGTTTACTTTTCATGGATATTTACCTAAAAAACCCGAGGAGTTGATAGCTGCTATTAGGGCTATGCCTAAAAATTACACACATATTTTTATTGAAGCCCCCTTTCGCAATAATAAGATTATGCGCATACTGCTTTCTAATTTGCCTTCCGAATCAAGACTTTGTTTAGCTGCTGACCTGACGCTGCCAACTCAGCAGGTTATGACTAAAACAGTTAGAGATTGGCAAAAGATTCCCTTGGGAGATTTGGAAGGACGGTATTGCCTTTTCTTATTAGCGCACTAGATTAATTCTTTAAAATAACTTTTTTGGGGGAGCTCCTTTGCAAGGAAGCTCTTGGGCTAGATTCAGAATTCGGCAGGACTAAAGAGGCTGAAGGGCTAGTTGTGGCCTTTTAGATTCTAGATAACGTCAGTTCGACTTTATATTCAGCTTATAGACTCCGTGTCTAAGCTAAAAAAAGGAGGGGGACTTTATCTGAAGGGTGAGTACACCCTTCAGAAGAGAAAAAATGGCCTTGATTCGATCTGAGGTACGTTGATGTTTCGCTGCTTCAGTGCTATCTTTTCGGATAAGAACTGTATGAGGGCCTCTTTTTTGGACTATGTGCTCTACTTGGGGGTCTATTATGGGCAGTGCCCTGTGAGGGGCCATTACCTCTTCTACCATTAATAATTGGCTCTGCCTTGATAGAGGGATCAGGTGCATAACCCGGGATAATAACCTGAGGGATTTTTTCTTTGATAAGTCTTTCGATATCTCGAAGAAGCTTGTGCTCATCAATACAGACTAAAGAAATAGCTGCTCCTGAATTACCTGCACGTCCTGTACGGCCGATACGATGTACATAATCTTCCGGCACTTGAGGAAGCTCAAAATTTACAACATGAGGTAATTGGTTGATATCCAGACCCCTAGCCGCTATATCAGTTGCAACAAGAACGCGTATGGAACCCTCTTTAAAGTCTTTTAGGGCTTTTGTACGTGCAGCCTGACTTTTATTACCGTGAATTGCTGAAGCTGTAATACCTGCTATGCTAAGTTTGTCCGTTAGTTTATTAGCACCATGCTTAGTACGTGTAAAGACCAACACCTGTGTCCAATTACCGGATGTAATTATTTCGGTAAGCATAGATGTTTTATTCTTGTTATCAACGGGATGCACAACCTGTGTTATTATCTCTACGGTTGTATTTTCACGTGTCACATCTACTGTCTTGGGAGTCCTCATAAAACCTCTTGCTAGAGCCTTAATCTCTTCCGAAAAAGTTGCTGAAAAGAGAAGGGTCTGACGTTGCCTTGGCAGAAGTGCTAAAAGCTTTCGAATATCATGGATAAAGCCCATATCGAGCATGCGATCTGCTTCATCAAGTACTAAAAACTCGACTCTAGAAAGATCTACCGTTTTCTGATTTACATGATCAAGAAGCCTGCCTGGAGTTGCAATTATGATATCAACGCCGGCCTTTAGTTGCTTAAGCTGCGGCTTAATATTCACTCCCCCGAAAATAATTGTCGATTTAAGATTCATATACTTGCCGTAGGTCTTTACGCTTTCGCCTACCTGCGCAGCCAGCTCTCTTGTGGGCGTTAAAATAAGGGCTTTTACAACTAGGCCATCTCTTGAGGATTTACTCAGACGCTGTAATAAAGGCCATGTAAAGCCAGCTGTCTTACCAGTTCCTGTTTGAGAACCAATAAGCACGTCACTGCCCTCTAGGATAAGAGGAACTGCCTGCTTTTGTACAGGTGTTGGCTCTGAATACCCCTGCTCATAAATGGCTTTTAGTATATTCTCTGATAATCCAAGGGATGTAAATGGCATGTGATGTCTTTAATTTAAAAATAAAGAGATAATCTTACCATTATAAGCTATTTTTTAAAAGAGATTTAGCCCTTTAATTGAGTTATTAAATTAAATTTTAGGTTCAGCTCCTTTCAAAGGTGTGCTAATCACGAGTTTCCTTCAAGACTAGAGCCAAGTCTCAAATGCACTCGAAAAGATTAGAATTCTTTTAAAATACCCGAATCGACAGAATTTAATGTGACTGCTCCCTGGCCTTTAGGCCAGGGAGCAGTCACGATAAACTCAGGATTGGCGAACGGCTACAAACATTAATTATTCTATTTAAGCAGGTTGAATCATTATGCCTCAGAAAGTTGCCCTTATAACAGGTAGTGGGAAACAAAGAATTGGATGGCATGTAGCTCATGCTCTCGGGTTAATTGGTTATCACCTATGCATTCATTATAGAACATCGGCCATGGAAGCAAAACAGTCTGCAGAATTATTAAATAATGCAGGAATCGAAGCTACGATTTTCCAAGCTGATTTAGCCTTGGAATCCGATGTCGAGAGAATGTTTCATGATATTAAAGCGAAGTTTGGTCACCTCGATGTTTTGGTTAATTGTGCTTCGATATGGGAGCGAAAAGACTTTTTAGAGCTATCTTCAAACGATGTTACCCGTCATTTTGAAGCGAATGTTTTGGCAACATTTCTCCCCTCTAGATTTGCTGGTCTAATGATGATCGCCCAAGCTGAAGGAGGAAATATTATTACCATCGGTGATTGGGCTCAAGATAGGCCTTATTTAGGTTACAGTGCTTACTTTGCTACCAAAGGTGCAATCCCTACGCTTACGCGAAGTTTGGCTGTTGAATTAGGAAGTAGAAATCCCAAAGTTCGGGTTAATTGCATTCTTCCTGGCCCTGTTATGCTGCCGCTTGATTTACCCCTGCAAGAACGCCAAGAAGCTATCAATGCCACTCTCGTGCGTTCTGAAGGTTCCCCAAAAGATATTTCACGAGCAGTACTATTTCTTGTTCAAAGTGAATTTGTTACGGGAATCGAATTGCCTGTGGATGGTGGTAGAACCATATGGGCAAATGGGAGCTAGCTTATTTCATCCAGAGTTTTCGATCTAAACTACGGTAACTAATGGCTTCGATAAGGTGGGGGCAAGAATTTCTCTTGCTTGTTAGAGATCTGCAATTGTAGGGGCCATGCGTAAAATTCGATCATGGGCTCTAGCAGATATACCAAGGTTTTCCATTGCTATTTGCAGCAATGATTTACTTTCTTTATGAAGAACGCAAAACTTCCGAACTTGTTTGAAATTCATTCTGCTATTGAGCATAAAATTCCATGATGTGCAAGGCTTCAGACATGTACGTATTCAAGAAGAGGGCTAGGGTGGAGCAGGAATTTCTCAAATTGCTGGTATTACCCCAGCTATGAAAGTAGCTAGATTAGGAGAATACGTTAATATTAAAACTATATTTCATGGTCCGGGTGATCTATCTCCAGTAGGACCTGTAGCTCCTGCACATATGGATCTTACCGTTTAGGATTTGGGTGTCTAGGAAGCTGTTTATTTTTCTTATAAAAATTGTAGCATAATTTTTTGGAAAGTCTTACATTGTTATTAAATAAATTAAAATTAAAACTATCAATGTATGGGAACACTTGCTAAGAAGCGATGGGTACGCATAATTCCTCTTGTTTTTATAACTTATAGTCTTACTTGTCTAGATAGGGCAATTTTTGGATTTGCTGCCGCAGTTGGAATGGCACATGATTTAAATATTACCCCCTCTGTTTCTTCTTTATTAGGATCACTGTTTTTTCTAGGATATTCCTTTTTTCAAATTCCTGGTGCATTATATGCGTCCAGTAATAGCGTTAAAAAATTAATTTTTTGGTTACTTATTTTCTGGGGTTTATTAGCTGTTGCAATAGGGCTAATAAGTAATATTAATATATTAATTATAATTCGGTTTATGATGGGGGTGGCAGTAAGTGCGGTAATCCCTGCCATGCTTATACTTTTAAGCCGCTGGTTTATCAAATCAGAACGCTCAAGAGCAAGTACATTTTTGATATTGGGGAATCCGGTAACTATGCTAGGGATGTCAATTTTATCAGGGTATTTAATTAAATCAGTAGGTTGGCGTTGGCTGTTTATTATAGAGGGCGTTCCAGCGATAATTTGGGCATTTTTTTGGTGGTCTTTGGTAGAGGATACACCCAAAAATGTCCACTGGTTAACTGAAGCTGAAAAATTGGGATTGGAAAATGAGTTGCAAAAAGAGCAGGAACAAATTAAGCCAATAAAAAGTTATGCCGCTGCATTTAAGTCACCTACTGTTATTTTGCTTTGCCTGCAATATGCTTTTTGGGGTGTTGGCCTATATGGTTTTGTTATTTGGCTTCCATCTATCATTAATGCATCTCCAAACATGAACATTGTTAAAACAGGATGGCTTGCTTCTGCACCTTTTTTGTTATCAATAATATTGATGATAAGTGTTTCCTGGTTTTCCGATAAAACTTTAAAGCGTAAAATTTATGTTTGGCCATTTTTATTAATTGGAGCTACTGCTTTTTACAGTTCCTATTTAGTAGGTACTCAAAACTTCTGGTTGTCTTATACTCTTCTTGTTATTGCAATTGGAGCCCTGTATGCACCTTACGGCCCTTTTTTTGCTATTTTAACTGAGATGCTTCCTCATAATGTAGTAGGAGGTGCTATAGCGTTAATTAATAGTTTTGGAGCATTGGGGGCTTTCGTAGGGGCTTATTTTGTAGGATATTTAAACGGAAGTACCGGAGGTTTTGGCGCTTCCTATATTTTTATGGCGGGTTCTTTGTTGCTATCAGCCATCATTACTTTTTTTACCGTAAAAGATAACTGATTGTGACTGCTCCTTCGCCTTTAGGCGAGGGCGCAGTCACACCATCTTTAGTAATAGTAACGCGCAAATCGAGCCAAGCAGCGATTTCGATAGCGCCACAAAATGAAATTTCACCATCGCCTTGAGAAAAATACATATCTCCCATAGAAAGCATCGCTTCGTCTACATACATAGAAAGGGATAAACCTGATCCACCAGAAATATTTTTAATATCACAGTTTCCACTATCTTCTCGACCGGGGACTGTTCGTGCAGCTTCTTTTGTTGCTGCTGCAGCCTGTGCGTCCTTTAAGGAGCCAAGCAAGAGCGCCTTGTGCTGAGGGTGGACAGAGCTAATGCTGGAACGCGAGGGGGATTGGTTGCTATAAGTTCGGCTTCACGTTTATTCCATGAGGCTGGAGGCACTAGACCCAGATCAAGAATATCTACAACTAAAAGATCGCCTGGCTTTACACCCTATACTGAAATTTTCATGAAACTTGGGTCTTGCAGACCCAAGTAATGATGACCCCATCTCTCAAGTAGTTTTATAAACTATTCGTCACTACTGCGGTCTAAGTAATGACGGAGGCTGTAGGCATACCCGGAGATAGTATTGGGCAGATTTCGAACAGTTGTTGGCACTTTTGAACTTAAATATTCGCCCCATGATTTTGTTCGTGAATTTTGCAACTGATCAGGATTATCACCAGTTGTTTGTAACTCATGGAGCTTAGCTTTTGCATCTATTATCTTATGTAAAGACATGCCTTTGGTCATGAGGAGAACCCCACTAAGGTAGATATTCATGGATGTGAAAATAGCTAGAGCAACCATACTGACTACTGAACTTAGAGGACTACTTAGGCATGTTAATACAATAGCCGTCGTACCAAGTAGAGATCCAACTACTGCGAAAGCAAGTGCGCCGGTAGTTATTTTATATTCATTTTTAAATGTACTTAAATCTCTCTCGAATGCCACTTTATTCATTGATGCAGCTATAGACATTTGCTTTTTCCTCTTTATATTTAAAAAACATAATTATACATTAACATGATTAATTTTATATAAAGATCAATTAATAAGAAAAACTAGATCAAGCAATAATTTTTCTGTAAAATCTGAAATTCCTCTAACTAATCCTAAATTTTTATCCAGTGACAAGAAGAAAACTCTTTCCTTCAAGGGAGAGATGAATTCTTGCCTGATTTAAGTCTCTGGGGGTTTTTGCTGTTCGATGTATTGGCGTACAATAGCCAAGTGGCGCGCCTCCGCATGAGCCCGCAAAATAACTAGG
>VFKH01000024.1 GCA_009885615.1 Parachlamydiales bacterium | reverse complement strand
TTGATCGATGCGCTCCAAGAGCTCCAGCGAAATCAACCATGAGTTCCATCTGTATTTGAAGCGCATTTACTTAACAATAGCCGTAGAAAAGGGCTACAATATTACAGACCCTTAGAGCTCTTCCCTGCAGTCAGCATAAAATCTGCTTTTTTCCTGACTCGCAGTTGAAAAGGCGAATCTTAATAACTTGATTACTGACCTTCTACCTGGCAGAGTAGGTCGTGGTCTTGTAAAAAAGTTTGAGGAGATATGCTAAAAGAAATTATCAGAAAAACAGAAAATCGTGAAAGACTCTCTTTTGAAGAGGGCCTCTATTTGTTTAAAGAAGTTCCAATTAAGGAGGTTGGGCAGCTCGCTGATCGATATCGCCAGCTCATTGCTGGTGACACTGTTTATTACGCTACAACACTTTTCATCCATCCAACGAACCTCTGTGAGCTCTCATGCCCGATGTGCTCTTATTATGCTAAGCCAGGATGGAAAAACGCTTGGTTTATGACACCTCTACAGGTAGAAGAAAAAGTACGCGCACACCTTAAAGATCAACTTACAGAAATCCATATTGTGGGAGGCCTTTGGCGTGATTGTGATCTTACTTATTATGAGGAGATATTTACACGCATTAAGTCCCTTGATCCGAACCTCCATATCAAAGCCATGACACCTGTCGAATATGACTTTTTAGCTAAACTCCATAATATACCCATAGAAGAGGTCTTCTTGCGTCTTATAAAAGTAGGTCTTGGATCACTTCCAGGTGGTGGTGCAGAAGTTCTTGTAGAAAAAATACGTAAACAGGTAGCTCCTCAAAAAATTTCTTCTGATGAATATCTAGAGATTCATCAACTAGCTCATCGGCTTGGTCTTCCCTCTAATATCACTATGCTTTTTGGTCATGTAGAAGAATATGAGGATCTTCTTGTTCATATGATCCGTGTACGTGAACTACAAGACAAAACCGGGGGATTTCAAACTTTTGTACCTCTTAAATACCATGATGAAAACAATGCCCTAGGCAAACGTAAAGGGCGTCTAAAAACAAAAGATATTTATAAAGTCTATGCTATCAGTCGCTTAATGATTGATAATGTACCAAATCTCAAAGTGCTTTGGAACTATACAGGTATAGAGACAGCTAAGGAGCTTTTAAAATATGGTGTAAATGATTTATCTTCAACGGCTTTAGGGGAAAAAATTATTACTATGGCCGGTGGTGTTCAGCTTCAAATGAATATAGAAACATTAGATGTAATCATCCGGCAAGCTGGCCGTATTCCTCATCATGTGCATTCAGGCTTTATATGCGCCTTGGCTTAAGTAATTTCCTTAACTGTAAGCCTTATCTAGGGGCTGCAAAATATTATGAGACTTATATAGCTCCTCCTAAAGAGCTGGCTTCTCTATTTTTTTCCCATAAGCTAGATGCCTCTTTGTTAAGTACAGAAGCTTTTTTTACTTCGAAGACCCCTCTTTTTTTACATCCCTTTGGGATCGCGGCAAAAAAAAAATCCATGAGCGTGCTCTTATTCCTAAGAAATAATAAAGACCCTCTCCATATAGCCGTCACAAGCGCCTCTGCTACAAGCACTGCTCTCTTAAAAGTCATCCTCACACATTTTTGGCAAAGGCCCTTCACTCTCTTTCCCTCTACGAACCCAGCTATAGAAAATGCTTCTGGCTATCTTCTTATTGGTGATGAGGCTTTTTTTCACAGAACGAATATCCCCGTTTTTGATTTAGCCTCTATTTGGAATAAATATACAGGGCTGCCCTTTGTCTTTGCCCTCTTTGCCTCCTATGAGAAAGCCCCTAAGCTTTCTGAAGAACTTTCTAAAGCTTTGAGTAGCTTTGTTCCAGACCTCTATCTTGACTACTTTAGTACCCTTAATTACCACCTAGACAACAATCACTTTAAAGGAATAAAACTTTTTCATGCTTTACGATAAAAAATCCCCTGCCACCATTGAAGCAATGTTCTCCTCTATCGCCAATGACTATGACCGTGTAAATACGATCACTTCTTTTGGCTTTCATAAAATCTGGAATCGCCGCCTTATTAAAGCCGTTCTTAAAAGAGTAACTCCCGAAGTCCATCTTGATCTTTGCTGCGGTACGGGCTCTATTGGGGTAGCTCTTGCTTATAAGATACGTAAAAAGATTACGAAGCTTCATCTTCTGGATTTTTCTAAACCCATGCTGGAACACGCCCTGCATAGAGGTCTGGAATATGGCCTTAAACCCTCTCAATTAGAAATTCACTTTGAAGATGCTCAGAGCATTCCTCTTTCCTCAAACAGCGTTGATAGCGCCACTATTGCTTATGGTATTCGTAACGTAAAAAACCCTCTTTTAGTCATTCAAGAAGTTAATCGTGTATTGAAAAAAGGCGGTATTTTTGCTATTTTGGAATTAACGATGCCGACTAACAGGGTTGTGGCTTACATGTATAAAAAATTTCTTATAAAGGTCTTGCCGGCTCTGGCATCTCTTGTTACCCGCAATCCCTTAGCATACCACTATCTATCGAGGAGTATCCAGGAATTTATCCCCTTATCGCATTTACAGCTTCTTGCTGAATCTGAAGGGCTCAAAATAGTTAAAAAAAAATGCTTCTTTACTGGGGTCTGCTCTCTCCTGATGTTTGAAAAGCTTTGAATGATCTGAAAAAGGATCCTCCGGCTGAAGCCGCTTCTACTTTGCCAGGGCCTTTATCTGTGAACATAGAAAGCAGACTCTGGCCAGGTTTATCAGAGGTACGCTGATGCACAACCGCTATTATCTCTCTCAGGTCTTGAGCTAATCCTTCGACATTACTACCAACTGAGCTTTGGGAGGCTCTGATTGCGCCCTCTAGAAGAAGGCCAGCTGCCCATCTATTTCTTGAATCTTGTAATACCCAAGCCAACTCACCCAGGACTATCTTGAGATTCTCTACCAATTTAGTATCTGCACTGGTTCTTGTTATAATAAATGGTAGATCAATAAAAAGAGCTTTTGGAAAATAGTAAAAAATACCCGCAATCAAATTAATTATATGATTGGATATACTCTTTATTATAGAAATAAGAGCCTTCATGCTTTCACTTGACCGATCTCGAATCGTAGGATATCTCATAAATCCTGTGGTCGAATTCGCAGAACCTAATTCAGCTCTTACCATAAAAGACCTCTTTTTATTTATCATCAGTTATAACCTATTTTTTGTAATAAAATCAATATATTTATATTTCTATTTTAAGAGATTTTTATATAAACTAGAGACCCATGTTTAAGGCGCTATTTTCCCTGCTAATTCTCTTTACTCCCCTTCTTTTAGCCGTTCCACCCCCACCCCTAATTCTCTTTAAAATGCGGCAAGGCTTTGTTGAACAGGCTATTTGCTCCTATCAGGCGCATGCAAAGCAAAAAGGCTCCCATGACTATGCCCTCCTACAACAAATGGCCTTAGCTCTGATCCAAGATAGCAGCCGTAAAGAAAACCATGACTTGCAGCTTCTTTCTCTATGGGCTTCTGCTTTCTCTATGAATACTAACCTATTACACGTACTTGCTAAAGGGCTTGAAAAAGAAGATCCTCGTGATATACTAGCCACACTCTTTTTTCTTATGAGCTTTCCTGATGATCATGCAGTTAATCTCATTCGTAAAGAACTAAACTCCCCTTGGCTCCCTATCCAGGCAACTGCGGCAGAGTTTCTTATCCAAAAAAAAGAGAAAGGTATCTTAGAAATAGTGGCCCGATGGTTGGAGCGCCTGGACCCAAGGGCTTACCCTATTTTTGTGCCTCTTTTTGCAGCTAGTGAAGAACGCTTTGCTATTTGCTGGATGCGCAAGTTTCTCCATGCAAGTAACGTAGAGACTAGGCTTATTGCGCTACTCGAAATTGGTAAGCGTGGAAGGGATGACCTTTTAGAAGAAGTAAGAGAAGCTGCTAAAACAGGTAATTTACAAGAAAAAGAAGCCGCGGCAACGACCCTTGGGAGTCTTGGTGACAGCGCTTCGATTTCTCTTTTAAAAGAGTTAACTCACCAAAAAGAGCCCGCTATTCAACTTGCAGCTAGTTACAGTCTGTTCCTCCTTGGCCAGCTTAAGGCGGAGGTCTTAATTCAAGATTTAGCCATTCAAGGTAATCTATTTGCTATAGGGCTTCTTGGGCAAATGAATACAGGTATCGATCTTCTTATACGTTTGAGTAACAGCACAGACTTTAATATTAAGGCAAATGCCACAATAGCTCTTTTGAAAGCTAAAAATAGCGCGGCTCTTCCGGCTCTACTTTCTCTTCTTCATCCAAATTTGAAAAACATGGCTCTTATAGGTATTACTTCCCCTGGAAGATCACTTATAGCTTGGCAAATGAAGCCACGGATTACCTTAAAAAACCAACTTGTATCTATTTTTTCTAAACAGCGCCTTATTGAGGAAGCTGCTACTCTTTCTGAAAAAGAGTTTTTAGTTTTTGCAAAAGAGGCTATTCTTTTCGAGGATAAGGAGACAGTACCAGCTCTTATATGGACAGTCAAAAATTATGATAAACAGTTTTTAATTAATCAGCTTAACCGTCCAGGAGCACCCCTTGCACGATCCTGGGCTACACTTGCTCTTTATACAATGAAAGAAAAAGGGCCTTATGCTGAGCATGTTTATGCCTGGTTTGTTGAAATGAAAAAATTGGCTATCGTAGCTATAACACCCCCCTCTTTAACAAGTGATTTGAAAAGTTTTCATTTAATGAACAAACAGGATAGCTGTCAGCTACTTCTCTCGGCACTGGACTCAGTGGCTGGCATGCGTGATAAGGAAGCAATTGATTTTGTCTTAGCCGCACTTATAGAAGGAAATCCCCTTAACAGACCTGTCCTTGCGAGCTTATTACTTAGACTAAGTGAGTAATAATGAGATGTTTATTTATAATATTATTAGTTCCCTGTCTATTAACTGCTGATATAAAGATCTTTTTAGAAGATGGCAGCTTTAGCAATGGTATTATCCGAACAGATAAGGGGGGAGTAATTGAAAATGAAAAAATCCGTATTCAAGCAACCCATCTCATTTATCAAAAAAATAGTGAGGCGGAGATGGTTCGCGCCTCCGGAAACCTTCTTATCCTCTATGATAAGCGCCTCTTAACAGGGAGCCATTTCTCTTACAATTTTACTAGCCAAGAAGGTATTGTAGAAGACCCTGTACTAGCCAGTGATGGTTGGATTATTTCCGGCGAATCCATGCTCATCCAAAAAGATGGTAGTATTATTATTGAAAATGGTTTTATAGCCCCACCCTCTAATATTGATATGGCTATTGCCTTTGAACGTATCCGCCTTCAAAGAGGTTCACAAATCCATGCAAGACGACTCTCCGTACGTCTTTTTAAAAAAGAGCTCTTCTGCCTCAACCAAATACGCACAAACTTAGATGCTTTAACGGATCTTCCTATTCAACTCCGCTTCAGCTTTGGTGGGTATGAAAACACGAGAGCCTCCCTACGCTACCGTCTGATTAAAACGGATGAATTTAAGGCTTACTTACGATTAGATGCTGTTCTTACAAGAGGCTTAGGTGGAGGTCTTGATACTAATTATCAATCGAGAAAAACATGCTTTGACTCAAAGGCTTTTGCTATCCATGATCGCTCTTGGGACAATCCTGATGTTCGTCTACGTTATCGCTTTCAAGGGGTTGCATCCGATCAGCGTGGCCGGCTTAACATCCGTGCCTGTTATGACTGGCTTTCTGATATGGAGATGGCCTCTAACTATGCAGGAAAAGACTTTGAATTACCAACGGCTCAAAGAACAGAGCTTTTTGCAACCTATAAAGAGTCAAGCTGGTTAGCAGATTTTACAACACGTGTACGTATTAATAGCTTTCAAACAATCAACCAACAACTCCCCGGCTTTCAACTTAGTTGGCGCCCCTTTGCTATTGGCCCCTCTGGAATTATGTCCGATAATCGCCTAAAGGCAGCTTACTTAAATTATGTTTTTGCAGATGGCACACCCGATGGCTCTTCTTTTGCCTCTGGACGCGTAGAATTTCGCAATCGCAATTATAAAAACTTTAATTTACGCTACGTGCTTTTCACTCCTGAGGCTGGATTTAACACCGTTTACTATACCAATAGCCCCTCTGGTTGTTATAAAGAACAAGCTGTATTCACAGCTGGAGCCACAGCCTCCGCTCCTTTTTTTAGTAATAATACTTATTGCCTACATACAGTCGAACCCTATGGGGATTATCACTTTTATTCCAGACCTACGGCCCAAAATCCCTATATCTTCTCTATTGATGATGGTTATGGACTTCTCAATATGTTAAAAGCTGGCTTTAAGCAATCATTTTTTCTAAAAAAAGGCCCCAAACTCCTACTACGCAGACCACTTTTTTTTGATTTCTGGGCTATTGGCTTCTTTAATGCCCCTGCTTTACAAAATAAGGTTCCACGTGTTTATGGAGCTTTTTCCTGGAGCCCACTTCCGACTCTTGAAACCAAATTTGAAGCTGCTTGGAATCGCGACCTCCATAGCCGGGATTACGCTAATGCTTCTGCCCTTTGGACTATCCATCAAGATCTAGCGGTTAAGGCTAGCATTTTAACTCGTGGGGCACGTTCTTGGCGCAAGGCTGACCCTGACAACTTTATGCTAGATATGATCCATAGTGAAGAGGAACTGCAAAATTCTTTCGTGTCAGATCAACGAACAACGCTTATCTATAATATATTCTGGCGCTTTCATCCAAATTGGACCTCGCAGTTACAAGCTCATACTGGTTGGGGACGCCCTGGTTCACCTGCTTATAACGAATATAAAATAAATCTCTCTACTGTGATCCTTTCTTACTGGAGTTTCTCTGCAAGCTATGAAAGACGTGAAGTAGAAGAGCGTTTTTCTTTTGGTCTCAAGCTCATTAATTAGACAATATCTAGCTGTTCTTCTTTAAGATACTCCTTACCATATTCTAAATAGACTTTCTCCTTAAGAAATATTTCCCAAAGATGGGGGTCTATATGTCCTTCCTTACCCATACTAGACATGATGGCAATAGCTTTAGAGAGGTTCATAACCTCTTTATAGGGACGGTCGGGTGCTGTGAGAGCCTCAAAAACATCTGCTATTGCTAGTATTTTTGCCTGCTCAGACATCTGAGGACCCTTAAGATGACGTGGATATCCGTTACCATTTATCTTCTCATGATGACTTCCAGCAATCTCAGTTACATCTTTAAGATACTTAGGATAAGGAATCTGGCTGAGCATTCTTAGTGTCATAGATACATGATTCTCGATGATCTTGCGTTCTTCTGGATTAAGGGTTCCTTTAAGGATTCTTAAGTTATATTTTTCATCATCGGTGATGAGAGGATGTAGCTGACCACTGAGATCCTTCCATGAAAGAACAGCTATTTCATCTATTCTCTTAAGAGCTTCATCTGACATACTTTCTTTACCGAGATTAGATTCTCGAAGAAAATTTATGTCGCTAATAAACTTTTCTTTAATTTTTGGCAAATCCGCTAGATTACCCTCTATTATTTTATCACGGTAGATAATCTCAAAACGTGTTTCTATTAAATTAATACGATCAATAATTGTTTGGAGTTTATGCCCTTTTTCTACTATATGGACAGGTGTGGTAACCTTACCACAGTCATGTAAGAGAGCCGCAATGTCTAGTTCATATATCTGATCATCTGTGAATTTTCTAGCCGGCTCGCTTTTACCAACAGCTACTGCTAACATATGCGCAATAATTGGTACCCTTTTACAATGCTTACCCGTGATCGGTGACTTTTCATCGATTGCTTCAGCAATAACACGTGTCAGAGATTCGAACATCACTTTCAAACCGTAGATAAGTTGTTGATTAGTCAGCGCAACAGCTGCTTCTGAACTGAGAGCTTCTGTTAAAAGCTGTTCCTCTTGGGAAAAAGGACGGGTTTTCCCTGCTTCATCTTTAGCGTTAATAAGTTGCAAAACACCGATAACATTATCTTCATGATTAATTAAAGGAACCGTTAAAAAAGACTCGGAATGGTATCTATTTTTTTCATCAAAAGCGCGGGTTCCGGAAAAGTCAAAGCCTTCGGCTTGATAGGCATCGGCAAGATTGACAGTTTTACGATGATTAGCTACATACGCCGCAATCATTCGATCATTATTCTGGCCATTCTCTTTCAAGGGAATAGAAGGAAACTGGCCTTGATTTAGTGTGGATATCTTTAGGGTTTCGTTATGGATAATTTCGAACTTAAGATAATCACCTTCAACAATATATAGAGTACCAGCCTCGGCATGTGTCAGCTCTCTTGCTCCCATTAAAATAAGATCAAAAAGTTTATTCTTATTCTTTTCAGCAGATAGCGCTAAGGCAATCTCTGTTAATTTACTCACTACAGCATATATATTTTGGTTCACTTAGTACTCCGTTAATAAAGGCGATAACAGAAGTTATATAAATTTGGCAAGCGCTCATAAACTGGAGCTCTTTAGGGCCTTGTTACATAAATCATACCTCATCTAATTTATGCAATAATCCCGAGCCACATCCGTTGAACTTGGGATAGCTATTTTTGAAAAAGGTAATATTTATAAGTAGTCGAGCCTAAAAAAATTGGATTAAGCTCATCTGTTAGCCGGTGCTCAAAGAGTCCGCCTTGGCTAAATTTTAATAACCTTACACGTACTTAAGGCTCAAAAATGCTCAAGCATATGTAGCCGATGTAGCTATGAGGAGGCTATTGGACAGCCTCCATTGGGTATAGTTACTTTAAAATTTCGGATGTACAGTACTTACACCGAATAGCTTCTTTTGAAATGGTTGAAATACAATAGGGACACTCTTTTCCCTTCAGGAGATTTATAAAATGAAGTTGATTTATTATCTTTATCACAAAGAATATCACACTAATAACGATAATAAAGTCTATTAAGGTGTTGATGAACATACCATAATTCAGAGTAATTGCAGCATGCCCATTCGTAGCCGGCTTTAAAATAATATAAAATCCTTTAAAATCAATACCCCCAAGCATAATACCTATAGGTGGCATGGCCACATCTGCTACAAGAGAACTGATTACCTTACTAAAAGAAGCTCCGATAATCACACCTATCGCCAGATCAACCGCACTACTTTTTATAGCAAATTTCTTAAATTCGCTCCACATCGCCATTAAACTCCCCTTGCCTCAAACCGCTCTATTGGTTTATCATCTATCGGATTTTTAAGAGAAGTTTTTCTTCTTATACAGATTTTTATTCCAAAAAATCTATCTTAAAATAACTTATTTTAAACAAATAATTATTAATTATATAAAAATAAATATATTTTATGTTATCTGGTTAACTAAGTGCCTATTACTTTAAAGGGGACTCTAATTATGATAAACTTCACAGGAAATATTTTTATCCTTGGATGCGGCAGCATCGCACAGTGCTCCCTTCCCCTTTTATTGAATCATTTAGAAATCAATCCAGCGAATATTACAGTGATGGATTTTATAGATAATAGAGCTCGCATTAGCAAAGAGCTTGCCAAAGGCGTTCGGTATGTACAAAAACGCTTTACTAAAGAGAACTATAAAGAACTCCTTAACCAATATCTTAAATCCGGTGATATCTTTATTGATCTCTCTTGGAATGTCTCTACACTCTCCCTCATTGACTGGTGCCACCATCACAACGTCCTCTTCGTGAACTCAGCTGTAGAAGAATGGTCCAATCCCTCTTTGGACTCGGATCCAAGAACTCGCACTCTCTATATTCGTCAAATGGCCCTTAACGCCCTTTCTAAATCATGGGAATCACGGGGCCCTACTGCCATTATTGATCATGGCGCAAATCCAGGTCTTGTATCTCATTTAACAAAACAAGCTCTTGTAGATATAGCTGAGCATTTTCTCAAAAACAAGGCCCTGGATCCAAGATCTTTTTCTATTACCGCCGCCCTAAAAACAAGCGACTTTTCACAACTAGCCTACCTTCTAGGTGTTAAGACTATTCACATTTCTGAACGTGACACTCAAGTTACAAACCAACCTAAAAAGGTTGGTGAGTTTGTTAACACATGGAGTGTTGCAGGTCTGATTGAAGAGGGTTTAGCCCCTGCAGAAATGGGCTGGGGAACACATGAAAAACGTCTACCTATTGGTGGGCTGCGATATACAGAAGGCCCTTGTAACCAAATATGCCTATCTCAAAAGGGGGCTAAAACCTGGGTTCAATCCTGGGTTCCAAGTGGTCCTATTACTGGCATGGTAATTCGTCATGGGGAAGCTTTTAGCATATCAAATTACCTCACTATTTGGAAAAATGGCGAAGTGATTTACCGCCCAACTGTCCATTATGCTTATTGCCCTTGTGATGGGGCCATGGATTCATTACGCGAACTTGAAATGAAGCACTATGTTTCACAGGAAAACTTCCGTATTCTTAATGATGAGATTACTTATGGGGTCGATGAGCTAGGCTGTCTATTAATGGGACATGACTTTGACGCATGGTGGATTGGTAGCGTACTTGATATCGAAGAATCTCGTAAACTTGTCCCTCATCAAAGTGCTACAACTGTACAGGTAGCAATCTCCCTGGTAGCCGCGGCCCTTTATGCGATTAATCATCCCAATGAAGGCTTTTGTCAACCTGATGATCTTGATTATAAAGAAATATTAAGCTTTACAAAACCCTATCTTGGGAAATTTCTTTCTATGCCTGTTGACTGGTCGCCCTTAGACTATTTTAAGGAAATTAATGAGTATGGCCAGAAAATCCCCTCCTTTGAAGATAAATGGCAATTTACAACCTTCCTACTTCCTCCACAGATTGAATAAACTTTATAGTTCTAGTTGAATAAACTTTATATTTCTACTGTTTATCTATATACATATTACCTATGAATTTTGAAGAAAAACTAGCTCTTTATGCCAAGCTGATCGTCCATTGGGGTATGAATGTACAAATAGGTCAGGACGTATATATAGGCGCCGAAGTCATTCACAGGGATTTTGTACATAAGATTGTTGAAGAAGCTTATGAGGCAGGTGCCCGTTTTGTAAACATAGAACTTATTGACCCACGCAATAATCGTACGCGTATTCTTAAAACACAGAATAAGGATGATCTAGCTTACGTTCCTGCTTTCATCCCCTTTCGTTATAATAATATGATTCCTGAAGGCGCAGCTTCTCTAAGAATTCTAGGAAGCGAATATCCTGACATCCTCTCAGACTTAGATCCAAATAGTGTCCAAAAAGTAGAAGTTAATTTTAAAAAGAGCCTAAAAAAATTCTACGAGGAAGCTATTGGCCATTCTAAAGTTCATTGGACATTAGCCGCTGCTGCAACACCTGCCTGGAGCAAAAAAGTTTTCCCAAATTTAGAGGAGAACAGCGCAAAAGAAGCTCTTTGGAATGAGATCTTTCGTATTTGCCGTGTAGACAAAGAAAACTGCTTAGAGCTCTGGAAAATTCATAATACCCTCTTATCTACCAGAGCCCAAAAACTCACCGATCTTCAAATTAAACACCTTTATTTTACAGGACCCTCCACCCATTTAAAAATAGGGATTTCTCCTCTTGCGCGCTTTAAGGGGGGTGTTAGCAAGAGTCCCTCTGGCCAAGCTTTTTCACCTAATCTTCCAACAGAAGAGTGCTTTACTACTCCAAACTATCATCTAACAGAGGGTTATGTTCGTACAACAAGACCTTTTTTAATTAATGGTAAAATGATTCGTGGTCTTAATCTTACCTTTGAAAAAGGGGAGATCACCCAATTTAGCGCCGATGAGGGAGAGGAGACTTTTTCAGCTTATATTGCAAGTGATAGCGGTTCGAGGCGTCTTGGGGAGGTAGCTCTTGTTGGCATTGACTCCCCTATTTATCAAAGTGGGCTTATCTTTGAAGAGATCCTCTATGATGAGAATGCTGCTTGCCATATAGCCATCGGATTCGCTTACCGATTCTGCATTAAAGGCTCTGAAAATATGAGCCCTGAAGAGCTAGCAAGTGCTGGGTGTAACACGAGTAATGTACACACAGATATGATGATCTCATCAGAAGAAGTCGATGTATTTGCCGAGCTTTATAACGGAGAAAAAATCTCTCTTATTGAAAAAGGCTCCTGGAGGGATTTTTAAGGATTTAATTAGGCCCTTTTAACATTGAAATGACTTATGTAAAAAGACATGATGGATTTGTAGAACAGTTCTTATCAAAAGGCTCCTTGTAGTTCTATGGATATTGTTATATATTATCTTTTCCCTTATATTTCAAACTCAAATCCCCTAGAATGACTAGAGTAGATTATAGATGAACTTATTAGTAAAATACTTTTAAAAAAATAAAATCGATATTTTAAAATCTAATGAATAAAGTGCTTGAGGAAATAAAGAAGACTGCTAAGAAGCAACCGCTTTCTTGTGCGCGAGCCAAGAACAATGAACCCCCAGATGCTTTAATTGCAGAAATAATTCTTAAGATGCTTACTACTAACATCTTAATGGCATTAAACACAGTTTTTTATATCGTAGTTAATAAGCTAGGGAGATTAACCTCTAAAAAAAACTCGCATTTTGGTGGGCTCTTTGAAACTTAGTCTTTTGCGTAAAAATTTTATTCCTCTAGTTCCAATACTATTAAAAGATGTGGGCCAAATATCTCTCAAGGTGGAGAAATCTGAAGCCTTACAAGAGGGTATTGCAGAACTTTTCCCAGAAACGGCCGATCACTCTTTATTGAGTTTCGTCCATACAAAAAATACGGGGAAAAGAACAGCTATTAAAGTAGGAGTCCTCTTTTCAGGAGGACAGGCTCCAGGTGGCCATGATGTTATAGCGGGTATTTATGATGCTCTTGAAGCAATTGTTTCTCAGGTAACGCTACTTGGATTTATTGGAGGCGTCGATGCTCTTATTAATAATAAAACAGCCCGTTTAGATAAGAATATTATTGCAGATTATAGAGGTCAGGGCGGATTTGACCTTCTGGGTTCTGGAAGAGGGAAACTAGAAACAAGCGAGGATTTAGCCGCTGCTTTTGCAACAATAGAAGCCCATAAGTTAGATGGAGTTATTGTAATTGGTGGTGATGACTCTAATACCAATGCAGCCATCCTTGCTGAATATATGCTAAAACATGGCTCTAATGTTTCTATTATTGGAGTTCCAAAAACAATCGATTGCGACCTTAAGAGCCCTCATATTGAACTTTCCTTTGGCTTTGATACGGCGACTAAAGTCTATAGTGAGTTGATTGGTAATATTGCGCGTGATGCGAAATCATCGGGTAAATATTATCATTTTATTAAATTAATGGGGCGTGCGGCCTCCCATATTACTCTTGAATGTGCTGAGCGCTGTCATCCCAATTTAGCATTTATCTCTGAAGAGATATCCACAAAAAAACAGGGTTTAAAATATATTAAAAAGACCCTTGTTGATCTTATTAAAGCCCGTCAGGCGATGGGTAAAAATTACGGAGTTATTCTTTTACCAGAAGGTCTTATTGAATACCTTCCGGAATTATCTGAAACGTATCTATCAAAAAAAGACCCTCATGGGAACTTGCATGTTTCAGGTATTGCTACAGAAGAACTTCTTATCGATCTAATCAGAGAAGATGTTGATGTTAATACAGTTACTCATTTTCTTGGTTATGAGGGTCGCTCGGCTCTGCCCACAAATTTTGATATGCAATATTGTTATGCCCTTGGTCGTACAGCAGCTATTCTTGTGCTGCATAAAAAAACAGGTTACATCTGTGGTATGACAAAGCTTAATAGTAGGCCTTATGAATGGGAGCCTTGGGGAGTCCCCATAGTTTCACTCCTAGGTCTAGAGAAACGCAGGGGCTCTATTAAACCCGTCATTAAAAAATCGTTAGTTGATCTTAAAGGTCCTGTCTTTAAACGTTTTGCCGCCACCCGTGATGGGTGGGTGCTTGCTGATGACTATCAATATCCGGGGCCTATTCAGTTTTTTGGTCCAGCCGAACTCACGGAAAGCATACCGCTTTGTTTGCAGCAAGAGTAGTAGCTTAGATATCATTGATCGTTAATTTGGATATGAAACTTTAAAATATAAAATTTTAAGTATATAGCTATTGAGCTTCTTTGACGATGCGCAGACCACCGATGCGCATCGAGCTGTTCTTTTTTGGTTTTTCTGGGTATAGAGAAGCCCCAACAAGATCATAGCCAGCAACATCTGTGATCTCTACAAGATATTCTTTGCCAAAAGCTGTCACCGCGCGGCAATCATTAATGATCACTTGACCATCTATATCAGGACATTGACCATGAAAGCGCCCAACCATAAGATGCTTACTATCAGGATGATAACCTTCTATAACGACAGGAATTTTACGACCAACCCATCGGCGGCTTAATTTTTCGACTGTTAAACCCTGAATTTGCATGAGTGTATCATAGCGTCTTTTTTTAACTTCTTCTGAAATGTGATTAGGAAGATTTTCTGCATGTGCACCTTTTTCAGAGGAGAAAGTAAAAACTCCAATATTATCAAGGGGATGGGTTTGTACAAAGCGGCAGAGTTCTTCAAATTGCTCTTCGGTTTCACCTGGAAATCCAACCATCAAGCTTGTACGAATAACAACATCTGGAAGTTCCCGACGTAATTTTGTAATTATTTCGATGATCTGAGCTCTATTTGTTTTGCGACGCATGGTTTTAAGCACTTCATCATTGATGTGTTGCAGAGGCATATCAAGATACTTTAGGATGCGAGAGTCGCTTTTGATAAGATCTATGAGCTCATCAGAGATCTCATCGGGATAGAGATAGAGAAGTCGAAGTTTGAAATTATTAGGAAGAGTAAGAATAGCTTTAAGAAGGTCTTCAAAACGTTCTTTTCTTTCCTTGCCCCAATCTCCAAGATCCTGTGCAATAAGAATAACCTCGTTAACACCTTGCGATAGAAGCGCGCGCATTTCTTTTAAAACCTGTTCAACACTCTTGCTCTTTAGGTTACCTTTAATTTGAGGAATGATGCAGAAAGAGCAGCGTTTAAGACATCCTTCAGCTATTTTCAAATAGGCGTAATGCTTAGGTGTGGATAGCGTCCGGGGAACTTCACCAGCCTGAAGATAACTTCTGGCAGTTGTAATAATTTCTTGGCTTTCTGTAGCTGTAATAAGGGAAAGAATCTGAGAAACATCACCAGAGCCAAGAAGATAACTAACCTCAGGGATTTCAGTTTTAATGATATCTTTATGGTTTTGAACCATGCAACCCGTCACTACGACTTTGGCAGAAGGTTTTTTTTCATTAATAAGCATCTGGATGGTATCAAGGGATTCCCTACGGGAAGACTCAAGAAAGCCGCAGGTATTAACAACTAAGTAGTCAGCATCCCTCATATCAGGTGTTGCTTGATAACCGGCTTGAATTAAAATGCCGATCATCACTTCTGTATCAACTAGATTCCTTGGACAACCCAGACTAGTGAAATGAACTTTATTTAAGCTTTGTGTAAACATTATGATATAGTATAGATAAGTCTTATGAAAAGTGCATCAGGTTTTAACGGTCAGCGTTTTTTAAATCCCTATATGAGAGCTATCTCTTTCAAACAGATGGGGAAGTGGATCTTCTCACGTCGAAGGTCTTCTTGGCCTGATTCTTTTTTTCAGCCTATATTATTTGATAATATGACCTGGTTCCATCATTCTACATGCAGTATTAAATTATCGGGGTTTCATATTCTTACTGATCCTATCTGGGAAAAAGCATGTGGTCCCTTGGGTCGGTTTGGTCCTACATTTCATGGGGATTTCCATACAAAACTAGAAGAATTGGATCCTGTTGATATTGTGCTTGTCAGTCATAACCACTTTGACCATATGTGTTTAAAGACACTACGTCGTTTGCAAAAGCTCTTTAATCCACTCATTATAACAGGAAGTAGAAACCAGCGTCATTTAAAAGAGTTTCCTATGGTTAAAGAACTCGACTGGTGGCAATCCTATTCTAATGCACATTTATCAATAACTTATGTGCCCGCCGCTCACAGCTCTCATCGTTCATTGTTTGATCGCAATAAAAGTCTATGGGGAGGATTTGTATTAGAAGGGGATAAGAAAGTCTATTTTGCAGCAGATACAGGACCTGGCAATCATTTCCAGGAAATCGCTGAGGAATTTGCTCCGTTTGATTACTGTTTTTTACCCATTGGGGCCTATAAGCCGGAATCTATTCTTGAACAGGTTCACATAGGGCCCAGGCAAGCGGTGGCTTTACATAAACTCTTAGGGGCTAAAAAATCGATAGCTATCCACCATGGAGCATTTCGTCTGGGGGATGAGGGATTCCATGAGCCTTTGGAAGAGCTTGCTAAAGAGCTCCGATTGCAAGGGTGTCCAGATGACTGCTTTCTCTTTCCAGGAAAATAAACTTATTTTAAAGAAATATAGTAATAAACCTAAGTGCCTTAGCAAACCCTCATTTTAGATAAGCGCAAATATTTTAATTTCATTGGATTATAGATTATCTAGTGAGTCTTATTTAGATTATTAAATAACTTATACAAATCCTAATAAGTTAGTTGCTTCTCAATATTAGTGAGGGATTCTTTAGTGGATACGCATAAGCGATCGATCCGGCTTAAAATGGGCTTACTCACTATGCAATCTTTTTCATAATTTCTTCTCGAAAGAGGATGGATCAACCATAAAAAAACACTTAAGAAGGTTAGCGTGGCGATAAAAGCTATTATTGAGATGTGTTCAGGGGTGATAACAACGATATATAAAAGCTAGCAACAGCCCAAACTCTGATAATAACATTTTTCTCATGTGGGTAATCCACCATCTTTCGGGAGTCCAAAGACCTGTTGCTCTAAATATATCTAAAGTAGCTTCAATTAAACCTCCTATTACGACAACCCATAAGATTACGAATAGAGCGTAATAGTTTTCTTTTGTATCTATACGCATAAAGTGTTCCTTATATAGTATCGAATCGAAAGCTGCATAAAAAAATATTGCGATCACAAATATTAAAATTAAAGCAATCGTTATATCAAAAATTTTATCAAATAATGGTCTAGGACCACTCCGATGCTTGTTAGCTATCCTCTATGCGGAAACGACAAGATAAGCAGCGAATGTATTTACCGCTCCCGTAATAACTATATGAGAATTGATTATATGAGAATCGATAATGACCCCCTGTTCCCCTAATAAGAGGCTCTTCATCACGTCATCGTACTCCAAAGCATATCCTGTAGCACAAATACCAAGAAATCCAATGACATAAGTTCTGCCGGCTAACACATGGAGCCTTGATCCTTTTTTTGCTATAATAGCCAAAGGAAATGCTATAATTCCTGCTACTACAGCTGCTAAAATATGGACCGATAATAAGAGCTTGCTCTCTATTTCTATGAATTCGTAAATTTTAAAAACCTGATTTTCAAATGGAAATATTTAATTTAAAAAATGTATGCCGGATTAGACTGTTTAAAACAAGCAAATAAGCCTTGGCTATAATACCCTGAACTTTGGGATTCTCTTCTCGACAGACCCCCTTATCCTAGGGCTGTTATTCATAAAATTCTCCGAAGGACCGCTTCCAGGGATTTTTATGCGTATAAATTTCTTTAAAAAGCCCCTTTAACAACTGTATTTTAATAAAATAACCCTAAAATTCATGCTTACAGCAAAATGGCACTATCATGGTTGAATATCGTATTAGGAAATCCCAACTGAAGGGTGCAATCGTTGTACCCTCCTCAAAATCTCAAACGCTTAGGGCTATCCTTTTTGCCTCTATGGCAAAGGGTAAAAGCTCTATTCATAAATATCTCCATTCTCCCGATACTGATGCTATGATAGAGGCCTGTAGGCTTTTGGGTGCAAAAATAGAAGTATATCCCAGCTCCCTAAACATCGAAGGGCTCGATGGCCAGATTAGTCATGCAGAAGATGTTATTAATGCTGGAAATTCCGGTATAGTCCTGCGCTTCTGCACAGCTCTTGGGGCGCTGGCAAGCCGTCCTGTAGTAATTACCGGTGATTACTCTATTCGGCATCAAAGGCCTATGAAGGAGCTGCTAAGTGGCCTTAACCAGCTTGGAGTGAGCGCCACCTCTATGCGAGGAGACGGCTATGCTCCAGTTATTATTCAAGGACCTCTAAAACAAGGTCATGCTCTTATTCAAGGCTCTGATTCACAGCCAGTCTCTGCTTTACTGATTGCTGCAGCTTTTGCTAAAGGACCCACTCAACTCACTATTGAAAATTTGGGTGAAAAACCCTGGGTTCTGCTCACACTTGATTGGTTTAACAGACTCGGTATCGCATATGAGGGAACTTACTTACTTCCAGGGCTCGCCAGCTATTCGGGGTTTGAATATACAGTACCAGGTGATTTGAGTTCAGCTGCGTTTCCCATTGCCGCTGCACTAGTAACTGGATCAGAACTAACTGTTCATAATGTTAATATAGATGATATTCAAGGTGATAAGGAACTGATCTTTATTTTACAAGAAATGGGTGCAAAAATAGAAAGTGAGGGCAGCACCCTATATGTTAAAAAAAGTGTTATGAATGGTCTTAAAATCGATATCAATAATTTTGTAGACAGTCTTCCTATCTTAAGTGTTGTGGCTTGTTTTGCAAAGGGCGAAACACATATTCATAACGCCGCTATCTGCAGGGATAAAGAATGTGACCGTATTCATGCTATTACCGCAGAACTTTCCAAAATGGGGGCCGATATTCAAGAGCTGTCCGATGGGCTTATTATTCGTAATTCAATTCTTAAAGGAAGCAATCTACATTCTTATCACGATCACCGTATGGCCATGGCGCTCACTGTTGCAGCGCTAGGAAGTCATGGGGAAACTTTTATTTCACCCGTTGAGTGCATTGCCAAAACCTTCCCAAACTTTAAAGAAGAGTTCAACCGCCTAGGTGCTAATATTAGATGAACCTTATTATATGTGGTCTTCCTAGAAGCGGAAAGACAGTTATTGGAAAAAAAATTGCTGCACATCTAAACTGGGAATTTATTGATACAGATTTACTTATCGAAGAAATAATGCACCGCTCTTGTAGAAATCTCTTTCAAGAAAAGGGGGAGCTCTTTTTTCGTAAATTAGAAAGTGAAGTAGTCGCTAGCCTAAAGGGCTCTAACTTAGTGATAGCACTTGGCGGTGGCACCCTCGATACGGGGGTTAATATACGAATACTTGAAAAAAAAGGCCTCTTTATCTATTTAAAAACACCCCTATCTACTATTTGGAATAGGCTATCTAAGGATCTACCCCCTTTCTTGGATGATAGGGATCCAGAAAAAGCTTTTTATGCCTTAGCGGAAAAGCGCATACAGATTTACAACAATGTTGCTAGTTACACTTTTGAAGAGGCTCTATGGGAAGTAATGCTTACGGAACTATTTTTAAATTTACCACATGGGGTGAATCGCATGGTAAAGCAATAGGTGTTGTCATCGACGGCTGCCCTGCAGGCTTGAGTATAAGTGTAGAAGAGATTAACGCAGCACTTGAGAGTCGTGCCCCTGGAAGAAACTCTTACACTTCCCCTCGAAAAGAACCCGACATTGCTGAAATACTATCGGGCGTTTTTGAAGGTAAAACAACAGGTGCACCTATCTCTATTAGTATAGCTAATAAAGATGCCGATAGTAGTAAGTATGAAGAAGTAAAGGATTTACTCAAGCCTGGCCACGCTAACTCCAGCTATCTTGCAAAATATGGTCATTTTGATTACCGCGGTGGAGGCCGTGCTTCAGCTAGGGAAACTGCCTGCAGGGTTGCAGCCGGAGCTATTGCTAAAAAACTTCTTCTTTATTATGGTATTAAAGTTGAGGCATCTCTGACTGAAATTGGCGGTGAAACAGATCCTGCTTGTAAAGCGCGCTTACTGGAAAAAGTTATGAAAGAGGGTGATTCTATAGGTGGGGTTGTTGAATTTATAGCCTCAGGAATTTCTCAGGGGCTGGGTGATCCAGTATATAAGAAGTTAGAAGCTGAACTTGCCTATGCACTCTTAAGTATTCCTGCCTGTAAGGGCTTTGAAATAGGTTCAGGTTTTGGCTCCAGCTCTATGAAGGGTTCTGAACATAACGATCTATTTATAGATAAGGTAACAACCTCCACAAACAATGCCGGCGGTGTTCTTGGGGGTATTTCCACCGGCATGCCTCTTGTTGGAAGGGTGGTTTTTAAACCCTCTTCAAGCATTAAAAAACCCCAAAGAACAGTAAGCCTTAGAGGGGAACCTGCCTTATTCGAACTACCTAATGGCTCTCGACATGATCCTTGCGTGGCTATTCGTGCTGTGCCTGTAGTCGAGGCAATGATCGCACTTGTTCTCATAGATGCACTTCTTATAAATAGATGCTCGCGGTTGTAATTACAGGCCCCTCTTATGAAGAGGCCTTAGTCCAAATTACTCAAGCACTTCCCTATGCTGACCTTCTAGAGATACGGTGTGTTCTTACAAAAAAATCTCTTAAGTACATAAGAGATAGATTTTTGATCCCTATGATCTTTAAATTTCCAAATGTTGAAGATTTTTTAGATCTGCAGCCTGAATACATTGATATTGAGTATGATAGTCCCCTCATAGAAACGATCCGTTCTACAAAAATAATTCTCTCCTACCATAACTTTGAGGGGACACCTGATGATCTAGATGGACTTTATAAAAAAATGCGGGCGCGTCCAGCTGATTTTTATAAAATAGCCGTTATGGCAAATTCATGCCTAGATGCCTGGCGCTTTATTTTCTGGTCAAGACATCAAGACGCTCAACTCATTGCTATTAGTATGGGCCCTCAAGGTGAGGCCAGTCGTATTCTCGCACCTTTATCTTATGCTGCTATCTGCGAGGGGAATAAAAATGCACCAGGTCAACTTACTATGCAAATTCTCAAAGAGCGCTACCACTATCCTCTAAATAAACAAACAGCCCTTTATGGCCTTATTGGATCCCCTGTTTCTCAGAGTATTAGTGATAAAACCCATAATGATTTCTTCCACAAACATGCTATTAATGCCGTCTACCTTAAAATAGAGCTTCTTCCCCACGAACTATCGCAATTCCTAATATATGCTAAAGAGCTTTTTAAAGGTCTCAGCGTCACCAGACCTTATAAGGAAGCCATACTCCCCTATATTGATGTTCTTAAAAGTCCTGTTCCAGCTGTAAATACTCTTTGTTTTAATAATGGCAAAACTTTTGGCTTCAATACTGATGGTATAGGTGCCCTTAATTGCCTTGGGGAAGTCATGAGTAAAAAGATCTTGATAATTGGCACAGGTGGATCTGCTAAAGCAATTGCTCATGAAGCCCTTGCACGCGGTGCTGAGGTTAGCTTCTTAGCCGTACCCTATGGCCCTCAGCAAGCTCTTAATTATTGTGCTCCCTACGACATTCTCATCAACTGTACACCCTCTTCCCTTCCTATTAATCCCCAATACATTCTTCCCTTTACAACCGTTCTTGACCTCATTATAAGCCCTGAAGAAACTTCCATTCTCCAAATAGCTCGTTTAAAAAACTGCCGTACTATCAATGGCAAAGAAATGTTTTTCGAACAAGCTAGAGGGCAGTTTTCACTTTGGTTTAATAGAGCTATTTCGGAATTTAATTTTTGAATAAGCTTACACTCATTAAGATACTGGCCCTAGAATATTTAGAAAACCGCACAATAATATTTGCCCTAAATAAGCGCTCTGTTATAACCTAGCCAATTGTGGATACGGTATTTTTCTTTTACCTGTAGTATGAGTTGTGAGACTGTTTTTTAGGTTAGTGCTATAAACTTATAGGCTCATGGTCTCTTCGGTAATCAGATCTTATCCATAGTTTTTATAAAAACTCGAAGAACTCTTATGATATCTTGAATCATATAAAGAATCCTCGATACAACAAGTTTCTTGAATCAGCAACCCATAAAGGCGTGGTCAGTATATGAAATATAGTAAATTATATCTTTATTTACTTCTTCCCTTTATTAGTATTTTTCCGGATAATATCCATAACCAACCTCTTACAAAAAAATATGCCCCTACTACCCCCTGCAATCTACGTACCTTTAATGGTTTTTACTTAGGTCCAGATGTTTCTTTAGGGGCTGTTTATGCTGTTCATAAGGGAAGTACAAATTGGACCGGCGGCAGAGGTATTATAAATAGTACCTACTCTACATCACAATTTGCAGCGGGTGTAAGACTTGGATACAGTCATACATTTCTAAATTATCTATACGGTGCCATAGAGCTTAGTTCTCACTATTTAACAAATTCAATGGGATATAACAATAGCGGATCTTATCTCGATAATACTTACTTTGAAAAGGATGATTTTTCATTCAACTGGCAATACGGACTTAATGGGCATTTAGGTCTTCTTGTGAAGCCTTTAACAATAGTTTATCTTATCGGTGGGCTAGAATATCTCCCATTGAACCTTACGCAAAGTTACCGATTCACAAACGGAGAACAAGATTCAATAACCTATCATCCAAATTTATTGGGTGGGCTTGTAGGCTTAGGTATGGGTATAAATTTAGGTTGTCATTGGGAAATACGTCTTGAATCTACGCAAACTTTCTTTCAAAAGTTTACCTGTAACGACGTTCATCCACCATGTATCGATTTTCGGACCTATAAATTACGCAAAGCTTTGGGAACGTTAAGTCTCATCTATAGGTTTTAAGGGCTTTGTTAACCCCCCCTAAAAAACCTGAGCTTCTCTAAGCAAACATCCCAAAATTTTGTCTTTGTTGTACTGCGATGGTATAACATTTTACCATCATCCATTTTAGCTTCTGTGGTTGCTCTTATACGATTCATTAAAATTCTATGAATCACCTTCCATTAAGGCTCTAACCCCTTCTCCTTCGATTGATAGAGATAATATTGTATAAGATGTCAGGCTTAGATCGTTATCCGAAGATCTCCATAATGTGATGCCTTCTCAACTTCGAAGTGCGACAAAAGCAGATTTCATTCTGCCTTCATTGAAGACCTCTATGGGTGTGCGATATTAGACCTCTTTCGAAACTAGGGCTGTCGCAAAATCAAATTTCCTTGACACCCCAAGCTATTTGTTGGAACCCCTACACAGACACAAAGAAGCTATGAGGGAATTATCCCTGAGATTGGTACTAACTGTTTGTTCGCCCAAACCTCGAGGAAAATCTCTAGGCCGGACACCAGGCGTTCAAATCTCTAAAAGACAGAACTGCCTCGTCATTAAAAAGAGGGTATTATGTCCCAAAACGAGGATTTAGCAGCCGTACTAGGGCCCCTAATTAGCAATACATGAACTTTTTACGGGATTTACTGATGCTGATGCGCTCCCTGCATCCCTTGTTATTTAGACAGAATAAAAAGAATGCGGTTATAGCTACAACTATTAAGGGCTCCACAAAACTGTTTAGGGGTTATACAGCTAGATATTAAAGGCAATATTTATATATATTTTTTTATTCTTAAATATTGAAATTTATAGTCTTATATTCTATTCTCTAATAGAAATAACCCTTTATTAAGGTGGTTTTAATATGAATCCTTTTAATCGATTCAACCCTCAAGGACCCCCATCTACTGCTGATCACCCTCTCTCTTTTTCGGAGACTCTTTTATACGTATCTCAAGTTGCTTTTTTAGCTTTAGGAGTTTATAGAGCTTTACAAGGGGCTCGCGAGATCTGCGCCCTCCTTTCAGGCCGTGTGAGCAGATTTCCCGTTATTCCTAATATCCGTCGTGATCTCAGTCGTGATCTTGACGCATGGGTTGCAACACAAGGCCCTTGTAAAGAGGTTGCTCACGAAGTAAAAAATCGGATTTTAGAATGTTACTTAAATGATACTTTCGAGCTTGATATCTCAGGGTCAATGATCAGCTCCCTCCCCTCGTGCCTTGCTAACTTTAATCTCAAAGAACTTAACTGCCGCAGGTGTCCACTTCTTACCCTACTTCCCGATCTTCCTAACTGCAGCATTTTTAACTGCCACGAGTGCCCGCTTCTTGATAGACTCCCCGCCCTTCCTAGCTGCCATTTTCTTGACTGCTCCTATTGCCCGCTTATTACCTTACTTCCCGATCTTCCTATCTGCCGCTTTCTTGACTGCCGAGAGTGTCCTCTTCTTACCCTACTTCCCGATCTTCCTAACTGCACCGCTCTTGACTGCCACGAGTGTCCACTTATTACCCGACTTCCCGCACTTGCAAGCTGCACCAAACTTATTTGCTCCAGGTGCCCGCTTCTTACCCTACTTCCTGATCTTCCCAGCTGCCACTTTCTTGACTGCTCCAGGTGCCCGCTTCTTGCCCTACTTCCTGATCTTCCTAACTGCACCTTTCTTAACTGCTCCAGGTGCCCGCTTCTTGCCCTACTTCCTGCTCTTCCTAGCTGCATTTCTCTTAAATGCTCCAGATGCCCGCTTCTTACCCTACTTCCTGATCTTCCTGGCTGCATTTCTCTTAACTGCTCGTGGTGCCCGCTTCTAAGCCGACCCCCCGCCGCCCTCCACCCATCCGCCAGCGTTGTTAGCCAGGGGTGCCTACTGCTAAATCTGGAAGCTCGAGTGGTTCCTAATAGAGTGTTTCCTCCAGCTGATTTAAAGAGATGCCCGATACACTGGAAAGATCTTAACAAAAACCCTCTAAAAGTTCTAAAGGCTCTTTTGCCTTTTTTAAGAGAAGGCTCTTTCCCAAATATTGTCTTCTTAAATGAGGATGGGACTCCTCAAGAGGGTAGCGATGTAGGGGGGCTGGGCAGACATCTGATATCACAACTTTTTGCTCAATTATCTAAGCTTGGTTGTATTCCT
>VFKH01000020.1 GCA_009885615.1 Parachlamydiales bacterium | reverse complement strand
CAAACGCTACTTTACTCTTAAATTCGGCACTTCTTTTTTGCTTCATCTTCCGGCCCTCCTTCGGCCTTATAGATTAGCAAAAACTAACAACTATAGTGGTCTATTTTTCCGGGACTAGCATACTATCGGACATTTAAAAAAGAGTGCACCAAAGTTTTCTGCTTGGTTGGATGATTGCTGATGAGGAGGAACTGAACTTCTTGAGCCATGCAAGAAGTTACTGGAGTAAAATCAGGACTAGGAATTTCGTAGAAAGTTTGAATGGCAAGATAAGATGCAGGACTATTTTAGAGCGACTATTTTATAAAAAAGAGTACTGAAATATACGCTTAAAATCAATTTGTATGGAAATACATATGGAATGCTTTAGCAGTAGTAGATATATCACATTTGGTTAAAAACGATGTAACATTGGCAGAGCTTATCGCTCCCTCACTGCTTTAAGCTGAATTTAAAGTCGAGCTAATCTTCGTTTAATAATTTGAGATTAGGATTTCTTTGAAGTAAAGAAGCCCTAAATTCAGGCTAACAAAAGATCCCCCTCTATGCACGTGGATGACTCTTGTCATATACGTCCTTCTTAAGCTTAGTACTTACATGGGTGTAGATCATGGTGGTAGCTAGGCAGCTATGTCCAAGCAATGCTTGTATGGTCTTCAGGTCCATACCATTTTCCAGCCAATGGGTTGCAATCGTGTGGCGTATAGTATGCGGTGTAATGATACCCGCAATACCGCTAGATTTGAGATAGATGGCAAATTTGCGATCAACAGAGCGAGCTGTTAATCGCCCACCAAAGCGCCCTAAAAATACTGCATTGGAATCTCTTTCTATACGAGGTCTCTCAGGGTGTTCAAGATAATTTAGGATCCAGCTAGCTGCGGTATGGGTGATTGGAACAATGCGCTGTTTTTTACCCTTACCAAGAAGCCTTAATGTCTGATTTGTGATATCACAATCCAAGCGATTAAGACCTACAAGTTCGCTAACACGCAGGCCTGAGCTATATAGGATCTCCATAATTGTACGGTCACGAATCCCTAAATAATTTTTTTGATTAGGGGCTTCAAATAACCGCTTTACCTGTTCATAACTGAGGAAATGAGGAATGCACTTTCCAAGCTTTGGGCTCTCAATATCTTCCATGGGATTATGTAATGTTTGCCTTTCACGACAGGAGAATTTAAAAAAAGAGCGTAGGCAGGAGAGCCTCCTAACAATTGTTCTTTTGTTATGCCCTTGAATATCAGCTATAAATCTTCGAATAAGTTTTTTATCAATATCCTCTAGAGGGATATCTTGGATATATAAAGTGAAGGCTTTGAGGTCGAGAGCATAATTACGAATGGTATGATTTGAATAGTTTTTCATGATACTTAGATATTGTAAAAAAGCAGCCACGCTTTCAGAAAATTTCTTCATATAGAGGATCTTTTTCTTATTTTAAGTAATTCTGGAATCATTATAGATGATACAATTACTGTGATAACTATTCCAATACATCCCATAATAAAATATGCATCATTTACTGCAGAGATATACGCCTGTATCTTCACGCTCTTTACAACCATTAGTTTGGCAAGCGTGGCTGATTCCGTTGTCGAAAACCCCAAGATTCTTTCAAAGCGCTCCCCATAAGCTTCTGTATAGGCCTGAAAAGTGGGCGCATGGATATTGATATTCGAGCCATATATTTGACTGTAAAATGCTTCTCTATAGACACCTATGAGCAGTATCAGAGTAGTTCCTATAGCACCCCCTATTTGCCGGGAAAAGGCCACCAACACAGAAGCCCCTGGGCTATCTGCAGAGACTACCTTTTCTAAAGCCAAACTAGTCACAGGGCCCAAGGATAATGAAACGCCTAAAGCCCTTATAATTAATACAATATACCACTGCCAATGTTCACTTTGCACTGTGATAATCCACTTTTGAATAAAACAGGAGATAATTAAACAGATTAGGCCAGCAAGTATTAGAATCCTAATATTAATAAATTTTGTTATATATCCTACAAATGAACTAGCAGGCGCCATAATCAATGCATATGAGAGCATAATAAAACCTATAGTTGACTTCTGATAGCCCAGGGCCTTTTCAAAAAGGGGCGGCAGTATAACTACCGTTCCAAAAAAAAATATCCCCACAAAGAAAAGAATGCCACATCCAACTGCAAAATATTTCTGCTTAAAAAGATAAATTTTTATAATAGGATCCGCATAGGATAATGCACGCGCTATTAGGAGTATCAAAGAAAGAATAGAGGCTGTTATACATCCTTTTGAAAAGGTTGACTCCCATCCAAGAGTATTCCAACTAGCCTTCACATTCGTTAAAAGAATCAAAAGACTTGCTAAAAATCCACCAAAAAAAATCAAACCTAAAAAATCGAAAGGTTGCTCACTCTTATCCGTTTCTGATTCAGGTTGGAAAAGCCATGTAAATATAAGACAGGGTATACCCGTAATAACATTTATCAAAAAAATCCATTCCCAAGGCTTATATTGACCAATATATCCACCTATAATAAATCCAATTGAAGCTCCAAGGCCGAATCCAAGGCCTAGATAGATAGTGAGTCCTAGGGTCTTTTTTTCCAAAGGAAAGGCCTGCTGTATTATAGTCAGTGAGATTGGATAAATTAAACCACCACCCATTCCTTCAAATATGCGCATTATCAGTAAGAAAGTAAAATTCTTGGAGAAGATCGCCAGTAATGAGGCAAGAACAAAAATAGAAACGCCTCCAAAAAAAGTAAACTTATTCCCATAATTTTTCCCTAGCCATCCAGATAGGGGTAAGAAGCTGCCAACTGCTGCTAAATAGCTAGTTGATAGCCATAAGGAGTCAGTTTGGTCAATCATCAAAGGTCCGGAAATAGAACTATTTGCTATAGCTATGGAAGAGGATGACACTACGGCGAGCACAGTTACAACTGTGATGTTAAAGAGAATAATCCAAGGCAAAAAACTATCTGAAATCTTAATGGGTTGCTTCCACATTATTTTACCAAAATAGTAATCTCAGCGGACATACCCGGAAAGAAGTAGAGTTTCTCTTCTTTGTTATCAATAGAGATCTTGATCGGAATGCGCTGTTCAACTTTTGTGTAATTACCTGTAGCGTTATTAGGAGGAATCAAGGAAAATTGTCCAGCTGATGAGCCTTGAATAGCAAAGATTTTTCCTTTGAAAGTCCTTCCTGGATATGCATCTATTTGTATTTTTACCTCGTCACCCATTTTTACGGGTGCAATATCCGTTTCTTGAAGATTCGCTAAAATCCAAACGTTTTCTAAGTCATAGAGAGAGAAAATGGCCTGTCCCTTATTCATAACATTCCCCTTCCATTGCCATCTCTTGGTAATCTGTCCAGTAAAGGGTGCTTTTAATTCGGTATGTGCTATCTGCTCCTCTAAATAATCACGCTGATTTTTGGCAACTTCTAAAGCCGCTTTCGCTGAAGCCAAAGAAGCTTCTGCCATTTCAAAGTTACGCGTGGCGTGATCAAGACCTTGAACTGATATAATCTTATCCTGAAACCCTTTAGTCGCTCTCATGTAGTCATCTTTAATTTTCATCAAATAGGCCTCTTGAAAAGATATCTGTGCCTCTTGCTGAAGAACCAATGCCCGTAATTCTTGATAGCGAGGCTCGATTAAAGAGCGATCTAAAAGTGCGAGAAGTGCCCCTTCTTTAACAAAATCACCCTCATCATAAAAAAGATCCATGAGACGGCATGGATCAATATCACTGCTTATAATTGTTTCATAGCCCATGATCTGCGCATCATTTGTATAAACTGTTCTTTCCGATAATCTATAAAAGTAATAGCCCCCTGCAAGTACTACTAAGGTTATTATAGCAATCAGCCATCGTTTGTATGCTTTATCCATGCTTTAAGCTCCCCGTTGCCTGAAGTAACCCGTAATAAGAAACTAGTAAATTATATGAAGCTTTATCCCGAATCAGACGCGCCTCTGCTAATTCATTAATCGATATCTCATAATCAAATATATTAATATAACCAACTTTAAACTGATCAAGAGCTTGTTCTACCATCTCTTCAGCTAAAAGAACATTACTCCTTGCATAGACATACTGGGTTAAAGCTTCTTCAATATTCCAAATTTGATGGCGCACTTCCCGATGCACTTTTTGGAGTATATCCTGGTAGCGCAGATTTTGAGCCTTGGCTTCTGCTTGAAGCTGCCAAATAGAAAGCTCTCTGCCAAAACTATCAAACAATAGCCAATTCAACTGAAGACCTGCACCCCAAGTCATTGATTGATTAGCAAAAGAATCTCTGGCATTAAAAGTCCAGGGTGCAGGATAAGCCCCATAATTCATATAAAGATCTATACTCGGAAAATAGCTTCCTTTCTTTTTATTAATCTCTTCTACAGCAATTTTATAGCTATTATAAGCCTTAAAAATTTCTGGCCTTTCTTTATTGGACAGATCCTCATAATAACGAATCTCTTCTTCGCTAAAAAATTTTTGATTAAGTCCTGGATCTTCTGCGAGGGCCATTTTACTCTCTAAGCAAGGAACCTTTTCCACCCCCCCTCGAACTTTGACTTCTATACATGCAGGATCAAACCCCATTAAATAGGCCAGCTGGTCTGTATCCGTTTTTAAATCTCTGATGGCTTCATAGTAAGAGGCTGTGGCATTTACAAGAGCTACCTTACTCTGGTTGACGTTATAAATAATGGTCTCACCGATGGCATAACGACTTTGCATCTCTTTATGCAAGTCAGCAAGGAGCTTGACACGCTCTGTCGTGGTTATTATTTTTTGCTGATCAAGAACAACTTTATAATAAGCACTTTTTATATAAAAAGTGATATCATTAATAAGTGCTGCATATACAATATTAAGCTCTTGCTTATAAAGATTTTGTAAGATTACACCATAGTAACGATCTGTAGAAAGTACGGCTTGTGATAAAGAGAGCTGACTTGCAAATCCTGTCTTTGAATCTAAAATGGGTTTTTGAGGAATCTCTGTTTGATAAGCAACACTTTGCGCTTCTAATTGAGGAAGCCATTTTGTATAGGATTCTAAAACCCCATAACTGGCTTTTCGTAGTAACTCTTTTGTTAAAAGAACCGTTTTATTATGACAAAGTGCTATCTTTAAAGACTCCTCACTTGTCTGTAGTGTTTTAATCTCTTTAGAGAACAGGCAGCTAACAGCTAATAAATAAAGGCAAATCCACTTAAACATATATTATATGCAACCTAACTCAGACCTCGAAAAAAAAAAAGAAGTTTTATTAACTTTTGCCACTGAAAAAGAAGCTTTAGCAACCATCGCATTACTCAAAGCAATTCAAATCGAGCCCTCTTTTTGGAATTTTTCGAAAGGTTCCCTTCTTATTACAGGCATAGGCTCCCTACAAGCTGCACTTTCAATTATGCCCCTTTGCCACTTATTCGAGGAAATTTGGAACATTGGTATAGCCGGCAGTTTAACGGGTGAGGAGGGCCTTCATATAATTGGCTCTATCGAAAAACTTACTTTTATGCCAGAGACCACCTCTTCTTATAGTCGCAACTTTTTTCAGCAGCAGCCTATTTTTTTAGGTCCTGGAAAAAAACTTGTAACAAGCGACTTCCCTATTCATGATAAAAATTTAAAAATTATAGGGGATCTAATTGACATGGAGGGCTACGGCATAGCTTTAGCCTGTCAAAAAATGCAAAGAAAGCTGAAAATGTGGAAAATTGTCTCTGATTTTGCAGCGCCTGGTGGCGAAAAAGAGATTCAAGAAAAAATAGAGACTCTCTCCTGGGAGATAGCTCTTTTTATACAGGAAAAATTATGAGCCATTTCCAAGGCAAAGATGCCTTAACCCATATGAAAGAAAAAAAACTAGAAGGGTCTCTCTCTGAACCTCATGGTCTTGAATTACCTGGATTTGCTTTTGCTTGTATCGACGGGGCTAGGCAACTCAGCTCTGTTCTTCTTTTTTTAAGCGCCCTAGCACTTTCTTGGAAACTCCTATTAATAAGCGGGCTTTCTTTTATCATTCTATTTGCCGGGCGCTCGGCATTACTTGGCCAGGCTAGGCTCGAACGATTACACCGCCTAGCGGAACAAGAGCGTTACGAAATTTCCCATCATCGGCCACAAGAAAGAGCGGAACTTAAAGCCCTCTACGCCTCCAAAGGTTTTAAAGATGATCTTTTAGATAAGGTTGTCGATGTCCTAATGGCGGATGACGATCGTCTGTTAAAGGTTATGTTGGAAGAGGAAATGGGCCTTTCACTAGAGGCCTATGAACATCCCCTCAAACCATCCCTTGCCATTGTCTTGTCAGGTCTGGCTGTCTTAGTGCTTTTTATAGGAAGCTATTTTCTTGCCTCCTTGAAAGGAGGTGTGCTTTCTCTTATTCTGATTATAGCAATAACAAGCATCTACAATGCCTATAAGGAAAAAAATCATGTTCTAACAGCCCTTGTGTGGAATCTAGGCCTCGCCTTATTAGCCTCCTTATTTGCTTACTTTGCCCTGCATAGCTTATGATAAATGATGAACCTAAACGTATCCTTACCCCCTATATTTTTGATGCGTTCTTTGAGTCGGGTCTAAGTAGCGAAAAAAGCCCTTTTCTTAAAAAATCCTCAAAGCACTTTGGTAAAAATATCGCTCTCAAAGCCTCTCTTCTTGGGGGGGTGTTATTAGCTATTTCATTTACTCTTCTTATGTGCGGTTTTACCAGTTTATCTCATCTTTTTCTTGTTTTCGTTTATTTTTTAACAGGAATGAATTCTCTTATTGGCGCTATTGAAGACCTTATCCAACTCAAAGTCAATATCGATGTTCTTATGATCCTAGCAGCTTTCTTGTCTATTCTTATTGGCAGTGGACTTGAAGGAGGTCTTCTGCTTGTTCTTTTTTCTTTTTCGGGAGCAATGGAGAAAGCGGTAACAGCAAAGGCTAAGAGCGCTCTAAGTGGACTTAGGGAGCTATCACCCACTATAGCTTATTCTGTACAAACAGATGAAAGTGTTATTGAGCGCTCTGTAAGAGATGTGGAAGTAGGTGAACATATTTTAGTAAAAGCCGGTGAAATAGTTCCTTTGGATGGTTCTGTCATTGCAGGAGACTCTTCTGTTAACTTAGTACATTTAACAGGGGAAAACTTACCAGCCCATAAAAAAATAGGTGACCTCGTCCCTGCAGGCGCGCGTAATTTAGATGGCACATTAACGATTAAAGTCTCCCATAACTCCACGGAATCCACTCTTGCCAGATTAATTAAATTAATTACAGAAGCTCAGGAATCCAAACCCCGCCTGCAATGGTGGATCGATCGCCTTAGCAACGCATATGCCCTTTCTATAATATGTACCAGCCTGGCTTTTGCGCTTCTATTACCTTTCATCTCTGATCAGCCCTATTTAGGACGTGAAGGATCGATTTACCGCGCCCTTGCTTTTCTTATCACAGCCTCTCCTTGTGCACTGATTATTGCTATTCCAATGGGATATTTAAGTGCCATTAGTTGCTGTGCGCGTAAAGGAATCCTCCTTAAAGGCGGCATTATCCTCGATGCTCTTTCTAGCTGTAAAGTAATTGCCTTTGATAAAACGGGTACATTAACAAAAGCGGAGCTAAAAATAATAGAAACTCGCTTTCTTAAACAGGAGACAGCCTCTTTGGAAAAGCTTCTTCAAATAGGGCTCTCACTTGAACAAAATGCCGTCCATCCAATAGCTCTTGCTATCTGTACCCTTGCTAAACAAAAAAAATTGAGTCCCTTGCCGCTCGATGGATTTCGCATAATTCCAGGTATGGGTGTAGAGGCTGAAATTGATGGTAAAAAAGCCTATGTAGGAAGGCCTGAAGGACTTCAGATTAATATTACCCCTGAATGGTTAGAAGCTCAAAAAAAAGGTCAGATCTTAGCTGTTATTGCTTATGCGCAAAATATTCTTCTACTTTCTTTTGAAGACACTCCTCGTGATAAGATCAGCGATCTCATACAACGCCTTAAAGAACGTTTCCACCTTAAAACGCTTATCTTAACGGGTGATCATATAGAGAGCGCGAAACGTATTGGGAGCCTTGTCGGTATTAATGAGGTTTATGCTGAATTAACCCCCCAAGAAAAACTTACGAGGGTTACTGCTTTAGCAGATACAGAGGGCCTTGCTATGGTAGGTGATGGCATTAATGACGCGCCTGCTTTAGCGCGTGCTACCGTTGGTATCTCCATGGGTCAAGTTGGAAGCTCCTCAGCTATTGATGCTTCTGATATAGTACTCTTACATGACAATATTGAGCTCCTCGACTGGCTCTATGCTAAAGCGATATCTACACGCTTTATCATCAAACAAAATGTCATTATAGCACTTAGCGCTATTATTATTGCCTCTACCTTAGCCCTCTTTGGGCTTGTTCCTCTATGGCTAGCGGTTATCCTCCATGAGGGAGGAACAGTCATTGTGGGGCTGAACAGCCTGCGCCTGCTTAAAAGTTAAGCTGAATTTAGCTACGCAAAAAACTCACCCTATGCATATTCTATACACCCTGTGTAACATGAGTGGCTGTGTTGATATTAGAAGCTGAATCCGATACCAGCCCGAACATCTAGCCCTCCGAAGTCAGCGGTATCCTGTACAGCGGTTATAAATTTACGAGAGTAGATGTAACGACAGGCGGCATTTAAATAAATCTGCTTATAAAAAAAGTAATTAATCCCTCCTTCTACTTCCCCCCCCCATGCCCTCTGATTTGCTTCTCCAAGGAAATTAGATTCACAGACAATAGACCTCTTTCGAAACTCATTAAAGTAGCTCCAAATTGTAAATGCCTGCGATCAAATTGAAACGCAGAGCAAATCTTTTACGTCTATTGCGGTAACGATCAGCT
>VFKH01000055.1 GCA_009885615.1 Parachlamydiales bacterium | reverse complement strand
CTACGTTTTTCTAGGTTATTTTCTAGGTTTGATTGTCGCTTTTTTTGCATGCCAGTGATCCGCGGAAATTGTCGCAGCACGCCGCAACTTTTGAACTGACCGGAATTTCCGAATGGTTCAGTTTGTTCTAAGTCATTAAAAATAAGATCTATAACAAATTTTTGAGAAACTTCTCCTTTTCGGTTTAGCTGTTCAATATTTCTGTCTGTTCAATATATATTGAACAGTGTATTATAATGAACAGAAGGAGATCGCAATGAAAGGGCGTTTCTTAGTAAGTTCCAACGAAGATCCAGCAGAAGGGAATGTCTATGCAGACAAGTCTTCCCTTGTCCTTGATTGGCTGCTTCGAGAAGGGCTTTCCAAAGAAAGCTTTTCGTTGAGGGAAGTTGCTAAAGAAGCAGGGGTAAGTCTTGGTTTAGTTCAGCGTGTTTTCAATATTCTGGTACTGAAAGGACTTTTGCAAGTTGAAGGAGTAAGAACTGCCAAGAGGTTTTTCTTTAACAAACCAAAAGAGCTTCTAGAGAGCTGGTTAGAGCACTATAGCATCGTGAAAAAAAGCAAAATCAGGACGTATCGTTCCGCTCTTTCTGGAAAGTCAGAGTGGTTCAAGGCTTTAAAGAAATCTGGACTCGAGCAAAACGTGATTTTGGCTCTTCATTCGGCAGCTGAAGCACTTGGGCTTAAGAATACCAATCTAGAAGGATTAGAATTGTATGTCCTTGACCCTTCCATCAGAGCGAAATTGGAAAATGCTTTGCAATTAGAGCCCCAAGAAAGAGGGTACGAGGTTTTATTGATCGAGCCTTACTACAAAATGCTGCTCAAGCAAAATAGGAAGGACGGTAAAGAAATTGGCATTTGCCCGCTTCTCCTTACCTTTTTAGATCTTTATCATTTTCCTCTGCGAGGACAAGAACAAGCAGAATTTATAGCTCAGCGAGCACCTGAACTGAAACGCATCTACAAAATCCTTAAGAACAAATGAAACAGATTCAAGAAGACAAGATCATTTCAGAATTTTTAAAGTCACTGGGACCATGGCGAGAGTTCGTTGTTATCGGAGGCGGTTTTGCTCTTTTCATTTACAAGCTCTATCTCGCCGATCCCAAGCTAGAGAATCTCCCTGTTGGAACGCGCGATATCGATTCGTTGATTCCAAGAAGAGTTCCTGAGATCTCTAAAAAGAACATCGCTAAATATCTCAATGAAGCGGGCTTTACTCACGTCTTCAAAGATGTCGATATCCCTGCAACCGAAAGTTTTGTGAAAGAGATCGATGGTGTGGAAGTAGAAATCGAGTTTTTAACGGACTCGGCAACTCGAGATGATAAGAATAAAAATGTCGTGATCGCGGGCATTGTTGCTCAGCCCTTGAGCTATTTGACGCTGAGCCTGCAAACGACAATGGCGTTTCAGACTTATTCGGGAGAAGCGGGAAAGGTCGTCTCACCTGGTGCATGGATCTTCCACAAGGGGCTTACTTTTACCAGGCGAAAGGGCTCTTCAAAGATGCTTAAAGACCTCTATGGGATCTGGTATGTAGCCACGCAGCTGGGAGATTTTTCCGATCAAGCGCTTACTGAGTTTGCTTTCCTCTCTCAGCAGCATTCAAAATGGCTGCAGACATTTCAAAAGCAATTGTCTAATTGGATGAACCAGGCTTCTCCTGCTGAATGGTCTAGGCTAGAGACTCAAGACCCATCCGGGAAACTGAAAAAACTTAGTTTTGAACGGATTATAAAGAAGCTATCAACGTTCCCTAACTCTGCTATTCCACTGATCTCTACCAAAGTTAATGAGATTTCAAAAATTTCTCTTGGAGCCTTGATCGTCGATATGAAAGGGAAACAATTGATTGAAAAGGTTAAAGAAGCGCTTGCTGCAGGTGCGGATGTGAATGATAATTCTCGAAATGGACACAGACCTCTTCAGCTAGCTTTAGCAAGGGGGCATACTGAGGTAGCTCGCTTATTAATTGAGCATGGAGCTGATCTGTATTATCGAGATCGAAGCGGGACAACTCCTCTACAAATGGCTATCAATCATGGTCAATTTCAAAATTCTGAGCTGTTAATTAAAAATGGAGCTCCGTTTAATAAAAATAATACTAATCTTGAATTTGATTATGTTAAGCATTATCAATTTATCACTGGTCGTTAATTAGCGCTTTGGATAAGTGGCGGAAGTGATTGTTTGCTTTGAATTTGATTCACCAGATTTTTTACGAATTCCAGGACTTTATCGGAATTAATTACCTTTCCTAAGCCAAGGTAGGTGTTCGAATCAGCTTTATCAATATAAGTCTCTGCGACAATCCCTATAAAAGCTAGCCGTGTCCCTATTGTAATACCAGTATTTGTAGAATATGACCCTTGATTATATAAAAATACAGGGCTTCCACTTGAACCAGGGAAGATACCCGCATCAATGAGAAATGATGACTTACCATTAAAATTATTCCAAACAGGGGTTGCAGTTATGCCTTGTCTAACAATCGGCAACCAGTTTTCTGGGTCATAAATGCCCTTTGGATATCCAATTATGGTCACAGTTTCAATAGCAGCGCAATTTTCTAATTCTGTTTTTTTAAAACAAAATGATTGAGTTATTGACTTAAAAAAAATCTCGCCTTTTTGGTTGATAACTTGATCTAAAATACCGGCTATTGGAAAAGCAAAAATATCTTCATTAAAGTTTTTAGAAAAAGGAATATATTGGCTAATAAAGTCACCATCAATTTCCACTCTAATTCTCTTTGTTTTATCTGGAGAAGAATTAGTAGAGCCATGAAATTCAACCCATGCTTTTTTTGCGTTTTCAACAAGATGTAGATTTGTGATTAAAAGCGGAATAGACTCATTTTCACTAATTGAAAAATTAAATAAAAACCCAGTTCCAGTATGTCTTTCTTTTTCTTTCTCAACAAGAAGGGGGACTGTGCAAAATAAAAGCTGAGTTCCAATATCATCTAATTTCATTTTCTGCCTTTTTAATTTCATCGTCTTTAGGAAGTTGTTCTAAAATAGAATTGGCAATATCCGACTTGTTATTTCCATCCCAAAATCTTAAGAAAAAGTAGCTTAGCAAGCATGTCACGGATAAAATCGGGAAGATGGTCCAGATCCAGACGTTAGGAGCGTTATTTCCCGTGCCTAAAGCTCCGGCGATTATGCCAGCAAAAGTTAAACCGCTTCCCAAGAGAACTTCATGCCATGGAAATTTTTTAGCTGCGATATCCTTTAATTTCCTCTTTATCTCTTTGATACAACTCGTTCTCAGAGAAATCATGCCGTCTCTTTTGTCGCTCTCCATCAAGTTAATTGGATAGGATAATTGAGCTCGTAAAGCAGCGTCCTGATGTAAATCTTTTTGACTAGATTTGAAATGAACATCCGCAGCTGGGAGTGAGGAAGCAGTATTTTCTCTATTCATGGAAGCATTCTAAAAGATCCAGGCATTATGTCCTATATTCAACTGATTTAACCCAAGAAATTGGGATTTTCTCCACTGACGCCATTTTTCGTTCCAACAGTTTGCGATAGAATTCAAACATTTACAACTAAACTCGTGCTATAACAATAGGAGCAAACATGGAACAGAGAGAAAGCTTGAATAGAGCTGACAATGATCTGAAAGGAATTACGATGCGGACGCACAAGCATTGCCAATCTTACCGAGTGCGCATTCGGATGAAGGGAGGGCAGTATTTTGACAGGTCCTTCAAATCGAAGACGCTGGCTAAAAAGTGGAAAAGGGATATGGAATCAGCCATTGAGCACGACAGGTACGAATTCACCAACCCTGCAACAAAGCATACCCTTGCAGAATTAATCGATCTTTACATAGAGAGAGTTCTTCCATCGAAGCCCAAAAATGCGAAGAATACTCGGCGACATTTGATTTGGTGGAGACGAGAGATCGGCCATCTTCTTCTGTCTCAGATCCGCCCGAGCGTGATCGCGGAAAAGAGGGATGATTTGCTTGCGGGATTTGTAAGGAATGGCAAGCTGCGCTCTTCTTCGACTGTCATCCGCTATCTGAGCAGTCTCTCTCACGTTTTCTCAAAGGCTGTCAAAGAATGGGAATGGGTAAGAGAGAATCCGGTCTTTAAGATTGAAAAACCGAAACAGTTGCAAGGGCGCAGGCGGGTTTTAGATGAAGCGGAGCAAAAAAGTCTTCTTAAGGCATGCGAGGAGAGTGGGTCAAGGGACTTGTTTCTGATCGTTGCGATGGCTCTTGGGACCGGGATGCGCAAAGGGGAGATCATTAGTTTGCGTTGGAAGAATCTGAATTTGCATCTTGCTGCAGAGAAGGGGATTATTTTCCTTGAGAACACAAAAAATGGAAAGCCACGGTCAATTCTTGTCACTGGGCTTTTGTTGAATTTTTTACGAGAGCGGCGCGCAAATCAGCGGGATGACGCTCTAGTTTTCCCTTCTCCCAATTGTCCAAGCCGACCTGTCGATATTCGATCAGCGTGGGAATGCGCCCTAAAGAAGGCTGGCATCGAAGGCTTTGTATTTCATGGATTGCGCCACCAGACGGCTTCCTATGCGGCTACGATCGAAGATAATCCGCTTGTGATCGGAGAGCTGCTTGGCCATGAAACGCTTCAAATGACCAAGCACTATGTCCATCTTCCTAGCAGCCACATGCACGCAATGGTAGAGACGCTGCAGACCAAAATTTTTCAAAATTATCGGGAGGGGGAAAATGAACAGCTTAGAAAATGACGGTTTTCTCGTCCGTGAGCTTTGGCGGCCCGAATTGTTGACAAGCGAAGAGCTGCAAGCGAGCCTGAAAGATGAGTATTGGACGGCAAGAATCGCCGCCTATCGGGCTTTGGGGATGAAAACTCCTGATGTGGGTAGGCTTGAGGAGGAAAAGCGGCTTTGCCCAGATTTTGAGAAGTACCATGCACTTTTTGAGTCTTGTTTTGAAAAAGGGAAAATAGTGGTTCATTGCCGTTGCTTGGAACATGGGAAAATGGTTTGTGCCGCGATGCCTGTGGATTGGCTCAAGCTCATTCACAAAGGGCGGCTGACCGATGATGGGATCGAGGACAAGGATGTGAAGAAAGCAGGGCTTTACATTTCTCCGGAGCTTACTGCTGCATGGCTTCTAATCGAAGGGAAGGCTTGCTTATCGAAAAGGCGGCCAGCCCATGAGCGAGAAGACATGGTTTTTATATGGAAAGCAGCTAGAAAAGTCCGAAAGAATTTCCCTCACCTGCCTCCCCGTATAATTGCTCAGATCGTCCATCATCACACCTTGAAGCAAAGAAAATACCCTTTCAAGACGGTCTATGGTTGGGTCATTGCTTCCTTTACTCCCATGAATGAGCAGTCAACTCGAAAAAGACGTGATCGCAATGGCCGCCCCAAAAAAGGGAGCTACCCCAAGATTACGTTCGATTTCTCCTCCTATTTCTCAGATCTCTAATCCGTATTCAAGCATCGCTTTTAAAATTTTCGACCGAAGCCATTTTTAATGGCGATGCTTTGCCATAAAATACGGTTATTTAATTCAAACTGCGAGCAACGCAAAAGGAGGACGACATGAGAAACGATAGACAAGATTCTAAAAAGAGTACCGAGGGAATTGGAGATGAGTCAAAACAAACGCGGTTCATCCCTGCCTCGAAATGGAATGAATTTCACGAATGGCCGCCTGTTGGTGGAATGCGCCATCTGATCTTTTTCCGTAACGACAATGGGTTTGCCAAAGTCTTAAAGCGGCCCAATAGGACATGGCTGATCGATGAGAAGGCTTTTTTCAAGTGGGTCTCTGAAAGAAAATATAAGCCTCGCAAAAGGGACCTGGAAGGCATCGCTACCACCAAAACGTCATCTGAATAGGCCGATGGATGTCGAAGAATGGATTCATAAAGCTGCATCGCGAAGGGCTTGAGTTGCTTGAGGCCAGCCCATCAGCATTTTTGCTCCTGGCTTTGATTGCATTCCGTGCTAGGCGAACGGGATCAACGTATTCAACGCATAAGCTGAAGATGAATGAAGCAGTCATCGGAGATCATGAGACGATCGGTTTGACCAGGCAGCAGTATAGAGGCGCTATGGAGAAGCTGGGAAAATATG
>VFKH01000061.1 GCA_009885615.1 Parachlamydiales bacterium | reverse complement strand
CAATCCTTTCACCTTTTCAAATTTCATAAAATCCCAAATGGCTTGGAGTATCAAGGAAATCTGATATTGAGTCAAAACCCTAGTTTCGAAAGAGGTCTAATATAGCAACTCTTCTTTATCACGGGCGAGGCCTGTCATGAAGCCGGAAAGAGACCAGAAAAACACCCTGAGTGGTTAGAGGAATTTGACGGAAACTTTATCGACAATCAAGCCCATGGTCAGGGCGCCAACAGCAAAAGCGAGCCCGAATACACCTTCGATTTTTCCATAGAAATCTTTTTGGAAATCAAAATCGACCATAATACGACTGATAGTTTGGTTGAGAGTTAGCCTGTCCATGTAATTAATCATGGTAGCGAGCAGAAGAAGACCGCAAACAATCCAAGCTTTATTTGCGGAAGTGCCATTATTACCCATATAATACCCGGTGTATGAAGGCTATTGGGTGATAATTTAGCATGAATTGTTTTAAGGGTGCAGTAGGTAGTTGAGATTCTTATATTTCCTAGGGCTCAAGCCATTTTCAACCCTCATAATCTCAATTAGAGCTTCGTAGAACCTAAAAAAGGGAACTTTATTGCTTATTGGCGTTTAAAATTATTATTTTTCATAGAAAAATCAGACTTTTTCAGGGTTGACTAAAGAATCCGAATAATAAGTAGAAAGATTTTTATTCAGCAAAGAAGAAAAGCCCCACAATAAAGAGCCAGATTATTGTGGATAGGAGAACCAAAAAAGCAATCGGTACAAATTTTAATAATGGGAAGAAATACGACTTTAAGTTACTTGATAATAGTAAGATAAGATTTAAAAAGAGCGTTGTAGGATAACAGGTAGTGGATATGCTCAGATAAAGAAATTGCTGAGTAATCTAACAAAAAAACCTTTACCACATGTATTAAGAATGGAATTATGAGGAGATCTAAAATACTAATTTCTTCTTTAATAAGAATGCTTTATACTCGTTTCAATATAAAAAATACTTGCCGACTAGACAGGTCAAGTACTCGCTTAAAAATAGATCCAACTATAGGTTTATATGGTTCCTTTGAATTCAGCACATGCGCTCCTTTTAGAGCCTTTGATTCCTCAAAACAGAAGGGATTTCTTCTTGGGAGGGGTGAGGCAAGGGCTAGTAGTAGAAGCGGCCTCGGCTCTAGCCGGCGGAGTGTTCACAGCTCTAGACTCCAATGGACCGGCATCCAAAAGGTTTCGAAAGGGAATGGCTATAACACCCGATAGTCCAGATTCATTAAAATTAAGCTTATCTACAATGCCGATCTGTTGCAAGGTGGCGGATTCAGATGGATCAGGAAGCGCTGGTTTAGATCTGCGTTCTATATGTGCTAACATACATAAAAATAAATCCGTGGAATGGAATGGATCTGCGTATAAAGATCTACAAGTAATAGGTTTGGGAAATCATAATATAATCTATCGCCTGGCTGAAGAGTTCGTTCTGCGTGCTTTACAAGATTCAACCTCGGCTAGTAAAGCTTCGAGCTATAGGGGGCCGTCAATAAGTTACCTAAATAATATTATGGCGGGTTATGAATGTTTATGTAAGGCTAACCTCCCTGTTGCCGCTATTGAGAATGTGCCTCAAAGGGATGGGTATGTTGTTCAAAGATATATTCCAGGAAATCACCTTTCTCCGTTCGATAGGCTCCCGAGCGCTAATAGGTGGGCCATTGCAAAAGTAGTAAGGGATTTTATTGACTTCTCTCTAAAAGAGAAACAGATTGTAGACTTACAACTCACAAATTTTATAGTTCATCAAGAGACCATGGAAGTATGGCTTGTTGATATCTATGAATATCCCAACGAAGATGTCCGCATGGAAATGCAGGCGTTTTTGAAAAACTTCTTGAAAGACTTTTGCTCAGGAGATAGAAAAGTTTATACATATCTAACTAAAAACATAGGCGAAATCAGTCCGAAAATAAGTGGATATCTTAAAGATCTAGAAGAAAGGGGGGAGCTTCCTAAGGCTGAGTCATCCACAGAACTTCAAGCCACTCAAGGGCTCGCCGGCGCAGGGCTAGGAGAACTCGTAGAGTCTTCGACTCCTCTTAGTAAAGAATAAATCGCTAATAGAGCAAAATCAATAACTCACCCACCAAGCTTGCTCAACTCATAGAGAAGCATCGCTTTATTGCATAAATCATCTTTAGTCTGATTTATGCAATAAGGCCTATATATACCACACCTTCTTCTTTTTAATTTCTTAACTAAGATTGGATCGATATATAACTAATTTTAAGCTATAACAGTGAAAGATTCTCCTCTTTTTAAATCTATTTCAGTGTAAGTTCTGCTTGAATTAGTGATTAATTAAAGATGGCTAGCCATAAGAACAATAGAGGTATAAGAAGGAATAACAAGTGTTTCTTCATAAAGGATATAGGGGCTAGTGCTTGTCAGGAAATCGTCCGGAGGTATTGCTGAGGTGTCAACAACCTTCTGCCAGCGATGGCCTTCTAGGCTCACTGGAAGTCGAACTTTCAATGATTCAGGGGAGCTATTAAATGCTATGTAGAGCTCATCACCCAGTTTTATATCGAAAAGTGAACAGGCAACAAAACGGTTTTTTGCGCTCCAGTCGGGAGCGTTAGGTTCTTTACCATGCCAAAAAATCTCTTTTTTATTATAATAATAATTGGCATGAAGAAGGGGCTGTTTTTTACGAAAATCAATTAATTTGGATACAAAAGAGATAAGAATCTCATTTTGAGAGGCCTCTTTCCAAGAGAACCAGTTGCGTTCATCATCCATACACCATGTATTATTATTACCTTTTTTTGTATGACCATATTCATCACCCATAACAAGCATAGGAATGCCTTGGGAGCAGAAGAGAGCCACAAAAAAGTTTTTAATCTGTCTAGTACGTAATTCTAAGATAGAAGGGTCTGAGGTCTCACCTTCTTCCCCATAATTATAACTTTCATTATCATTTGCGCCATCTTTATTATGTTCACCATTATCTTCATTATGCTTGGTATTATATGAGACAAGATCACGCATAGTGAAGCCGTCATGGGCTGTAATAAAGTTAATACTACAAGTAGGCCTTCCAATATCAAAATAGAGATCAGTTGATCCACAAAATGCGGTGGCAAAGGCACTGCTAAGGCCATCGGTCCCTTTAATAAATTTACGAACATTATCACGGTAGCGCCCGTTCCACTCCGCATCAAAGCCAACTCTTGGAAAAAGACCTAGTTGATAAAGACCTGCAGAATCCCAAGGCTCTGCTATGAGCTTTACATCCATTAAAAGAGGGTCCTTTATCATTTCTTCTAAAAGAGGGGCTGGCTGCAGAACAGCCCCTCCGGGCCCTCTTGTTAGTATCGAAGCTAGATCAAAACGAAAGCCATCAACTTGGCATTCATTAGCCCAATAACGCAGAGATTCTAGCAAGAGTTCCCTAGTAAGAGGGTCATTGGCAGCAACTGTATTACCACATCCAGAATAATTCAAGAAGGTTCCTTCTTTATCTAAGAGATAATAAGAACTCTTATCAAGGGCCTTAAGATTGTAAATAGGGCCATCTTCATTGCCTTCTGCGGTATGATTATAAACAACATCAAGGATAACCTCTATTTTTTCTTTATGGAGGGCCCGTATAAGTTCTTTAAATTCCGTAAGCGTTAAAAGAGGATCGGTTCCGAAGCGCCCCATAGGTGCTAAAAAATGGATTGAAGAATATCCCCAGAAATTACAGTAGGAAATTCCGTTATCGACTTCTAATGTGTATTCCTTTTCATTAAAGGCGTAGATGGGCATAAGCTCAACTGCTGTGATTCCAAGATTCTTAAGGTAGGGGATTTTTTCAATAATAGCGGTAAACTTACCCGGAGCTGTTACTTGAGAACTAGGATCCTTTGTAAATCCGCGTACATGCATTTCATAAATAATGAGCTCGTTTAAGGGAAGGTTTGGTTTTACAACACCCTGCCAATCAAAGGGGTTAGAATAGCTGGCCGAACGCATGGATACACGTCGATCTTTCCAGTTACTTGTTTGAGAAAGCTCTTTACTATAGGGGTCTATAATTTCATGTCCATCAACAATATACGAATATTCATAAGGAATAGTTAAGTCTGGAACAAACACTTGCCATATATCACAGGTTTTTTCAAGAGGCGCCCTTATAAAGGGAGATGCGCATCCCGGCCTATATATAAGCAATTCAATAGAGATAGCTGTTTTTGAAGGAATGCTAAAAAGGACACCGCCTTTTTGAGAAATAGGGCCGAAGGTTGGAGATTTGTGCATAATATAAAATATATATGAAATGCATCTTTTGTGTGCAAAAAATTATATCATGTAGTAAAAGAGAGAGAAGCTTACAAATTCCCTGGAGGATATATATATATGCCACTTCAAAATGCTGAAGATAATTTAAAAGAATTCGGAAAAGAGTTAAATATAGAAGGTCTAAAATTTGATGAAAATAATACATGTATCCTAGGTATTGATGATACTTTTTCCCTTCACCTTACTTATGAACCTAATTCAGACCGTTTATACCTCTACTCACCGGTTTTAGATGGCCTACCAAGAGATGATAAGAATCGTTTAAAACTCTACGAACGTTTGCTCGAAGGCTCTATGCTAGGGGGTCAGATGGCTGGAGGTGGCGTAGGTATTGCTGTAAAAGAAGAGCTTATTTTGATACATTGTACCCTAGATATGGCTCATGCTCTATCTTCTGCATTACGCTCATTTGCGCCTCTTTATGTAGAAACAGTAGAGAAATGGCGTAAAATAGCTATGGATATTTCTGAAGGCAGAGAGCCATCAGAAATATCCCCTTCAAATAAAGGCCCTATTAGACCTGGATCTTTATCTACAGGAGCAGGCCCTGGATTTATAAGGGGCTAATATGTGTAGGCTCTACTTAAGCTTAGGTAGGGCTTACTGATATGAAATATTTAGGTCATTTACATCACGCTGATCCTTTTTATAAGTTCTTAAAAGAACGTATATGGCCACAAATAGATAAAAATTCTAATGTACATTTTTCTGTACATGTCTTAAGAGGCTCTAACCAGGTTTTTCTATATACAAATGAAAATAGCGGTGTTTCCGTTATTGGTAAATTTTTCTACGGGAGCTTTGAAAGGGCCTATAGTGTTGCTGCTGGATATCTTACAAAAGAATTAAAGTCTCTGGAATATTTTAGAGAAATTGGATTCGATAAACCGCCTTTTTATGTTCCTAAGCCCCTAGGGGCTAGCTATGATATTAACTGTGTGCTGGTAGAAGAATATTGTCCTGGAACGACTTTCAGTGATATTTTAAAAGCTACAGCCCATGGCCATCCCAGTAGGCTTTATCGTAAATTATCTATTTTAGCTGAGTTCTTAGCAAAACTGCATAACAAAACAGCTATAGCTTCAGAAAGAGTTAACTTTAATGAAGAACGCCATTATTCATCGATGCTTGTTAATCATTTACGTAAAAAAAATCTGGTAGGGGATCATGAGGCCGCATGCTTCTATCATTTAATTGAGAAATGGGCTGAAAAGGAAATAATGTGGGAAGATAATAGGGTACTTGTTCATGGCGACGCAACCCCTGCAAATTTTCTTTTCAGTAATCATACAGAAATTATTGCTATTGATTTAGAAAAATCACACTATTCCGATCGTCTTTTCGATGTTGGGCGAGTAGCCGGTGAAATTAAACATGCTTTTTTACTCGAAAAAAAGAATGCATATATTTCGGAGCCCTTTATCGGACATTTTTTATGGCAATACTGCACATATTTTCCTAATCGCTTCGAAGCTTTTCAATCTATTACTAGGCGCTTACCTTTTTATTTAGCCATAAATATGCTACGCATTGCACGCAACCCCTGGGTAAGTAGTGAACATAGAAAAGAATTAATCGATCAGGCATTTTTAAATTTTCATTATAAAGGATAAGGGTATGGCAATCCGCGGTATTTTATTTGATCTCTATGGCACGCTTATCAATATAGATACTGATGAAAATATGGAAGATATCTATAGGGCTATTGCCCATTTTTTTACATATATAGGTGCTGATATGCGCCGATGGGATTTGCGAGAGTTATATTACGAGATTATGAAAAAGCAAAGAGCCCTTACAGGGGAGCTTTATGCAGAGATTAATGTCGTTGGTATTTGGAAGGAGATTATGCATAGAAGGGGGATTAGAGTTCCTGATGAAGAAAAGATTGCAGTTTATTTAGCTCAAATGCATAGGGGGATTTCACGTAAAAGAATACAACTCTATAGTGATGTGGGTCGAGTTTTAGATACATTAAAGCAGCGCTTTCCTCTTGCACTAGTTTCCGATGCCCAATCATGTTTTTCTATTGCTGAAATGAAAATTTTAGGAATTCATGATTTCTTTAAACCGATTATTATTTCTGGAGATTATGGTTATCGTAAGCCTGATCCTCGTCTTTTTTTACAAGCATTAGATGCATTGGGATTGCGCCCTGAAGAAGCTATCTATGTGGGGAATGATATGTTTCGAGATATGTTTGGAGCAAGACAGCTCGGTATTAAAACAATTTTCTTTAAATCAAATCAAGGCGAGCAAATTTATAAAAATATAGAACCCGATTATATCGTATATAATTTTAAGGAAGTTTTAACAGGGGTAGATTTTCTCTGTCAGAAGTTTCCTTGGATCTAAAAATTACAACTTTTAAAAAGCCCATAAAATATCAAAGCCTACGTAGGGAGCGTCTTCGAAGTTATAATAAGTCCCTTTATTCCCTTGAGAATCCATTACTTTGAAAAGAGCACTAAATGTGTAGCCGCCAAAAAAAGATAAATCAAGCCCACAATATTGGTAGGATAGATTAAGCTCTCCACCTACATTACGGTATTCAAAAACACCTTGAAAGGATTCATTAGGACTAAGTCGCTGACGTGTTAAAAAAGGCCTAATATATGTGCTCAGTATCCATTTTTGTGTTAAATAATAACTAAGTTCCATTTGGACAGGAAAAATAAAATCAAGGTTCCATTTAGGTGCAATGCGCCAATCAAAGCCAACCAGGGGAAAGGTTACTGTTCTTTGCAAGCCCGTGAGTGTAATGGTACCTACATGAAGGCCCACTGAAGGAGTTAATGTGTAACGACCCCATAAAAATCCACCAAAACGGGCGTAATCGAACCAACCATTATTATAATCATTGTTTAAATGTGCACCGAAGCCAGTCTGCCAAAACCAATTATCTACACTACCTGTATATCCGAGGAGTGCCAAATTTATATAATTAAAGTTTTTTTGGTTAAAATACGGATTTGTGTTCCAATTAACATAATCCGAGCCGTAACCAGCCTCTAATGTAAAGCCCTCCATAGGACCAACTTTAAAGCCATAGAGCAAATCAATTTCTGCTTCGCCATACCGCATATTTTGGATGCTATCCGTTGATAGGTTGGCTTTACCTATAGCATCAGCTGTTGCGATGATACCGTAGGGTCGAGAAGCCTCACACTTACCACAGCTAGTTTTAAAATTTTCTACTTGAAAGCGTACAGCGTTGACAAAAGTTGCATCATTGGCAAAGGCTAAACCACTTCCTAATAGCATTAAAGAGGATAGCCACTTTTTTTTCACAAATAGAGTTCCTTAAAATTAAAGAGCTATATTTATGCAAAAATAAGTTATTTAGTCAAGTCACAAGGTATAAGAAATAGAGGAATGGTTATAAGATGATTTATACAATAAGGTCACTTAAGAGATGGCGAATATGAGAGTAGTTACTTTCAAAAAAAAATAGAGGAGATAGGTGGAGAGCCCGTTATTGCTCCTAAGAAGAAGGCCATCGTTTATAGGGTAACAGATGCAGCCCTTATAAAGAGGATACAGCACAAACAATACAAGGCCTAGGAGGTGATCAGGAGGCCCGAAGATTATGGAAGAAAGAGGTAGGATGTCACAGGTCTTCTAGGGTCAAGAGCTCGATGTATCGCATTAAGCAGATGAAAAAGAAAGCCCTGTAAAGCAGAGTATGGAAATGCTCATGCATTGCAGCTACAGTCATTTATGGTTACCTCTAACACCACTTAGTCTGTTTTAAAGGAACTAAAAAACAGAGGGAGTTAAAGGATTTGAACCAGAAGGGATGTAATATTATCAAAGCCGCCAGCGGCGAGGGCCGAAGCTTCAAGGGCCTGAGCTTTTTTTTGTAAAGAGTCAGGATTTTTTAATAGAATTTGTTTTAAAATATCTGTTTCAAGTAGTCCAGAAATGCCGTCGCTACACAGAAGAAAGAGGTCACCCTTTTCAACTTTGAGAAGATGATAGTGAATATTTAAATCGGGCTGACTACCTAGAGATTTGGTTATGATATGTTTAAGAGGGAAATTTTTAGCTTCTGATTCTTTAATAAGACCATAGTGCACTAAATCAAAAACAAGGGAGTCATCATAGGAGAGCAGTTGAAGCTTTCCTTGGCGTAGCAGGTAGATTCGGCTATCCCCAATATAGGCAAAAAAACAATGGGTTTCGATAAAAAGCAGGCAAACAAGAGTTGTACCCATAACTCCCTTCAGATTATTTTTTTGGCTATAGCCCCACAAGTAATCATGGGTTTGGTAAATAGCTATTTCAAGGGCAGATCCAAAGCTTTCGGGTCCAGATTCAGGATGTTGGAAGAGTGGATTACGTTTAATTTCCTCCATAAGGTGTTGAACTGCGAGCCGCGCAGCAACGCCCCCCCCCTTCATACTTCCAACGCCATCTGCTAAAACAAAGAAACTATGGCTAAGAAGCTCGGCAAAGCAATCATCATTTTGGGATCGGACATGACCTATATGCGAAAGACCAAATGATTGTAGACGCAATTAAAGGAGCTCCTTGAGTAAAAATCCCTTGAGGTAGCGCCCTTCAGGAAAGTAGGCGGGAACTGGATGGTCTAGCGGTTGTTGTAAGATTTCTACTGTTTGAAAAAAACGACCGGTTATTTGGTAGGCTTGCCTTAAGGCAAACTCTAAGTCATCCAAAGACATATAATAAGAACATGAAAAAACAGCCAAAAATCCTGCCGGTTGCACTCTCTTTATACTAGATATAAAGATATCTTTGTAGCCTTTTAATGCAGCTGTTTTTTTTTCTCGCTGTTTTACAAATGCTGGTGGGTCACAAATAACAAGATCAAAAAGGCGTAGCTCTTTTTTTAGAAAGTCCCAGCAGTCCTCTGTATGGTTCTCATGGATACCTTCAAGGTTGTTTTTCTTTTTCATAAGATCGAAAAGCTTCAGAGATTCTATGTCGCGATCAACATTCACAATAAGCTGAGAACCTTTTTTTAAACAAGCGAGTGAAAAACCACCACTAAAACTGAAGAGATTAAGAACAGTTTTAGCATTAAGTCCTGCTAGTATTTCTCGATTCTCTCTCTGATCACAAAACCAACCTGTTTTTTGACTTCCAGGTCGTAGCGCAATATAAAGGTCTTTTTCTTTGCACCAGAGCAGCGCTTCTTTTTGAGGAAGTGCCTTTAAGTTTTCTTGATCAGATGTTTTTTCAAAGATCTCTGTAAAGCTAAGATGCTTTAATGCCTTGCGAATAGGCTCTATAAGAAGATTAATACCCTGTGTGTTAATTTGAAGTGAGACACTTTCTCCATAACGATCTATAACAAGACCGGGTATCCCATCACTCTCTCCAAAGCAGAGTCTATACGTTGTGGCATTCGGTAAAAGAATTTCTCTATAAGCAATAAGGCTTTTGAGCCTTTTAAAAAACCATTCTTCGTCAAGGGTGACTTTTTTCTTATCAAAAAGACGTATAGCAATTGTTTGGGCCGGATTATAGGAACCAACTCCCACAAAATCTCCCTTATGAGAAATAATGTTGATAATAGAGCAGGACAAAGGGGCTTTTTTTATTGCTTTTGAGAAGATCCAAGGATGGCCAAAAAGAGCGCTCTCTTCACGGCCTTCATGTAAAACAACTTCAGGATAATTATTCATATATAAGTAGGCCTATTAGGCTTAAAGCATTAAAGGTTTGATGTAGAGCCAAAGGCGCCATAAGGCTGGCCCATCTGTTAAAAATATAGCTTAGAATAAGTGATAGTACAAACAAAGCTGAAAGAATCTGGACATTGCCAAGGCCTTGATAGGGATTAAAATGGGCAAAGGCAAAGATAAATGCGGTTATTAAAATAGCGGCTACTTTAGGAAGTCTGCTCATTAAATATTTTTGTAGTAGTCCGCGGAAGAGGATCTCTTCAGCTAGAGGCACACAAAAGACTGTAATAAAAGTAACAAGGATGAAGAGAAGGGGATAGGACTTAAGAGCTAAAATTTGTTGGGCAATCGTTTGACTGGCATCCGTATAGCCATAGGTTTTTTTCATAAGAAAGGCTATTGTTTCGCTCGTAATAGTGGCAAGAGGAAAAGCTATTAACCAACTAAAAACTCCATACATATATACATATATTGAAAATCGGAGTCGATAAAAAAAAAGCAGAAGAATTGTAACAAAAATATAGGAGAGGAGGCTCCACATAGTAGCAGTTTTAAAAGAGGCTTGTGCAAAAATAAGTGGCAAAAAAAAGAGAGTTCCAAAAAAAAGAGTAAAGGCACAAAGAACCTTAGAAAGGCTGGGTGTTTGTTTCATGGCTTATTAAGGATAGGAGGCTCGATAATTAATTTGAATATAAAGGCACTTTACTGGGAAAATAGTTTCCATGGAATTTCCTTGGTGGGACAAAAAAAACGTCTCTTTATTTGATCAAATCCTCTTTTTACCTCCCGTGCTGAGCAATCCAGTACCTATCGCTTTTAATCAAGAGCTTTATATAGAATTCTGTAGTGGGAATGGTCTTTGGGTTGTGCAAAAGGCTCTGGATAATCCAGGGAATTTATGGGTAGCTGTAGAAAAGAAGCTGGAAAGAGCTAAGAAAATCTGGAATAGAGCTAAGCGACTAGGGGCACAAAATTTACTGGTTGTTTGTGGAAGTGCTGAGAATATGGTAACGGCTATTTTACCAAGCCCCCTAGTAAAGGAAGTATTTATTAACTTCCCAGACCCTTGGCCAAAATTTAGACACGCCAAACATAGACTTATTCAAGATTCATTTGTTAGGGCACTGCAAAATAAGATGGTTTCAGGTGGGAAAATAACGTTTGTCACAGATGACATATCTTATTTAGAGCAGGGGTTGGTGGTTTTAAAGAAGACAATGAAGCCCCTCTTACCCGAACCTTTTTATAGTAAGGACCCAGAAAATTATGGCTCTTCTTTCTTCGAAGAGATGTGGCGTAAAAAAAATAAAACTATTTATTACACGGCCTATGCCAATTATTGATCTTAGTCTAACTTCGAATTTAAATAAAGAGATCCCAAACGGGCCCTTAGAGGTTAATTTAGGCCTTTACGAGGAAGACTTAGCTCTTTCCGATCCTATGCGTTTTCATGCATTGCAGCGCGCTATTGATCAGTACCAATGGCCGACTAAAGAAGAGATCATTCTTTTTAGACAAAAGGCTCCTTTAAAAAATCTTATCCGTCCTAAAGAGCGTCTAGAGCGTTTTGAAGAGTGGCAAAGTGATCATCCAGAAGGAGATGAAGAGCTTTTTGCAAGAGATCTTCTTGTTCATTTTCTGGAATTACTTATGCCATCTTTTCCAGAAGAAAGTAAGCTTTCTGTTATTTTAGAACCTAAGGGATATGATAAGGCCACTTTTTTAAGACTCGCGCATCCAACTTCTTGGATAGGTCTCTATAATTTAAAGAAAGAGGGGCGTGAAGTTATTTTACTACCACCCGTGGATGACCAGAGGCTCTCATCCTATGAAAAAGTCGTAGCATTGGCCGAGCAGTTTTCTCTAGATAGTTATGTTCCTGAAGAAAACCTTCCATTATATTGGTCTGAAATCGACCGTATTTATGTTACATATAGTGTTAGTAATAAGGCTATTAGATCCTTAAAAGGTTTCGAAGCTGCACAAGGTGAAGTTATTTTTTGATTTTTTGGAAGGAGCATGCTAGATTGAACTAAAATTAAGGGAGTTTTTATGGGAGCTAAAAAAGGTTTAAAGACATTTACTGAACTTGATGCCTATAAGCAACTCAAGATCCTCTCTAAAAACCCTCTTGATTTAACAAGGGAGGGTGTTCTCACACCTGAAAGAATTCAACAGATGAGTACTTCAGCACTCAACTTTCAGTATATCTATGCAGCAGAGCGTGTTACAGAAGAGGTTCTAGATGCATTAGAAGCCTTGGCCAGAGAAACTTCAGCCGTTATCAAAATGAGAGGTTGCCAAGCTGGTGATGTAGTCAATAAAATCGAGGGTTTTGAGAGTGAAGAAAGGCAGGTTTTACATACCGCCATGCGTGATTTTTTTGATCATCCACAGGTCAGCACTCCGGCTATTGAGGCCTCAACACTTGCAAAGGCTGAAGCGGACAAGCTAGATGATTTCTTAAAGAAAAATGATAAGGATAACACCTTTACACACCTTATACAAGTAGGGATTGGGGGCTCTGACCTAGGTCCAAGGGCTCTTTACTTGGCGTTGCAGGCTTATAAAAGAAAAGATCGTTGTGTTCATTTTATTTCTAATGTCGATCCTGACGATGCGGCTTCTGTGTTAAAAGATCTAGACCTGGCCAAGACCGTTGTAGTAGTTGTTTCAAAATCAGGCACAACACTTGAAACCTTAACAAATGAAACCCTAGTACGTTCTTACTTTATCAAAGAGGGTCTTGATCCAAATAAGCATTTTATCGCTGTTACAGGTAAGGGTAGTCCCATGGATGATCCCTCTCGTTATTTAGCATCTTTCTATATTTGGGATTATATTGGAGGCAGATATTCCGTAACCTCCATGGTAGGAGCTGTTATGTTGGCCTTCGGCCTTGGTTTCAATAACTACTATGAGATCTTAAGAGGTGCACATGCAATGGATCAAAATGCTCTTAAAATATCTATAAAAGATAATTTACCACTTTTATCGGCATTGCTGGGAATTTGGAACCGTAATTTTCTTGGCCATGCAACGCTGGCGGTTATACCTTATTCACAGGCACTCGTGCGCTTTACCGCCCATTTACAACAATGTGATATGGAATCTAATGGTAAGCATATTGATAAGTTAGGAAAAACTGTTAATTTTGAAACAGGACCTATTGTATGGGGTGAGCCTGGTACAAATGGCCAGCACTCTTTCTATCAGATGATTCATCAGGGCACAACCATTGTACCCCTTGAATTTATAGGTTTCAAAGATAGCCAATACGGCAATGACCTCCTTTTTCAAGGCACTACTTGTCAGCAAAAGCTTCTCTCTAGTCTTTTTGCACAGTCTATAGCGCTAGCTATCGGACAAAAAAGTGATAACCCCAATAAACAGTTTCTGGGTAACCGTCCTAATCGTATTCTATTAGCGGAAAAGCTGACCCCTTTTACAATGGGAGCTCTTTTAAGCTTTTATGAAAATAAAGTGGCCTTCCAAGGTTTCATCTGGAACATCAACTCTTTTGATCAAGAGGGCGTACAGCTAGGTAAACTTCTGGCAAATAAGATTATAGCTATTTTTGCTTCACAAAATTCAAGAGCCTCTGTTGAGGATTTTCCTTCAGGTGCAGCTCTTATACATGTTTTGGATAAACTAAAATAAGGTTACTGCTACCCTTTAGCTAATGGAAATAGATCTCTTTCCAAACTTATTTTAGAGTCGCTATGCAAGTAGAAACTAAAGAAGGGCAAGCAATATACCATTGAAGCAAGAGGGGCGCGATGGGAAGAGACAATTTACGAAGCACCTAATAGGCCTTCCCTCATTCTAAAACAAGAAAATCCATCTAGTAATTCAATATGGTTATTGAATTGAGAAATTTTATCAAATAGCAAGGGGCGCCAGGACAGGGCCTTTTTATCAGAAAGATTTCACCTAAACCTAGTAAAGCCCTTTAGATTTATCTCCAACCCTAAAAAGGAGATAAAGAGGGCGATGAGGAGAGAAGACAAAGCGTTTACAGATCTGACACAAGAGATTGATATAAAAATATTCCAGGATAGCATGAGAGGCAGTTTTTCTGATTTTCCCGAGCATCACATTATCAGTCGTTGTATCTCTCCAATTTGGTACATATCTCTTGTTATTCTGTCTGCTTATTTAGCCGGATGTAACACAGTGGCCGATCTTGCTTATTTTTCAACAATACGATCGGTATGGTTTATAAATTTGACAGGCATAGAGGATAAAGCACCCTCTTACAATACCTATGGTGATTTTTAACAAAAATAAAACCAAGTGTATTTAAAAATCTGCTCGCCAAATGGTTTCAAAGACTAGGGTCCATACATGCGTGATAAGTTGTTGATTATAGAGGGCAAGAGGTTGCGAGGAACTTCTACAGATAAGCATATCCATCCTATTATGGAGTTATTTGGCGGCAGTTGATCGGCTAGTAATCGCACAGGAAAAAGTTCCTAATAAGGCAGGTGAAAGACGAGGCTTGCCAGCTTTACTCGATAGTTTGGATGTGACGGGTGCGATTGTGTCAATCTCAAAGGACAATTGCTGGAAAAGTTGAAAAATCAATCCGTTATTATGGATCGAGTTGCAAAGGAAATGCCGATCAATTTATCTTGCAAAAAGTATTATGGATGCAAGTTGGAATCAGTTTCATCAATTCTTGACCGACAAAGCAGCAAGAAGCTGGTAGGACCATGGGAGCGGTGAACCCTGCCTATACATCACAAGATTGCTACCAATGTCGTCATCGAGCAGCTAAGAAGCTCTCGCAAAGAACGCATTGTTGTTTGCAATGTGGATATATGGCGACACGGGATCTCAATGCAGCACAGAATATTTTGGCCCTTGGATTGAATGGCCCGGGAGTAATCCCTAGAAGCCTTCGCCTTTAGGCGAGGGAGCAGTCACGCATTGATAAGGGATCATTGGAGTATCGAATCTATGCACCATGTAATGGATGTTGTTTTTCAAGAAGATGCTTCTCTTGGGGATAGTGGGGAATCTGCTAAAGAACATCTCCCTAATTCGCAGGCTAGCGACAAATGTCATTAAGATATAGGATTCAGGTCGTGGAGTTACAGATGCTCGACCATTTGCTAAGTATGAGCCTGATTATCTAAGGGGATTGCTTGCAAAAATATTTATCAAGTAATTCTCATCAAAAGGCCCTGCTGCCAGGAGGGCAGACTCTGCAGATGGATCCTCTATAATAGTAGGTAATGGATCATCTAAATCTAAATCTAAATCTAAATCTAAATCTTCTTTAAGAATCAGTGGGCATCCGAAGTGTCTAATCTCTATACAAAAAGGAATGGAGGGTAGTTTCCTAAGGAGAGGGCAATAGGAGCAATCAAGGTCGGTGCAGATAGAAAGTGGAGGGAGTTCAGTAAGAAGTGGGCAATACCTTGTGTCAAGCATAGTGCAGAAAGGAAGGGGGGGGAGTTTAGTAAGACTTCGGCAAGCGGAGCAGCTAAGCTCAATACAGATAGGAAGCTTAGGGAATACGGTAAGAAGCCGGCAATTAGAGCAGCTAAGCTTAGTACAAAAATCAAGGGAGGGTAGTTTCTTAAGCATTAGACAATTGGAGCAGTTGAGTAGGGTACACAGAGGCATGTCAGGAAGTACAGTAAGAAGTGGGCAATAGGAGCAATCAAGGTCGGTGCAGATAGAAAGTGGAGGGAGTTCAGTAAGAAGTGGGCAATTGTAGCAGCTAAGCAAGGTGCAAAAAGGAAGAACGGGGAGGGCTGTGAGAAGGGGGCACCATGAGCAGTTAAGACTCTTGAGATTTAATTTAGTAAGGCAAGGAGGGAGGGAGGTTATCTCTAATCCTGAAAGATTAAGATCAAAGGAACCTTCCTGAGATTCTAAAATTAAACCTTTTGCTTTTAGGGCAGCTTCTTTATTAGGTTGTCCGATAACCCATGCATTAAGATTCTCCTTAATAGAGGCTACAATCAGAGCGGAGCCTGTTAATAAATGGGAAGAGGACTTAAGCTGTGGACACAAGATGCTGACTACTAAGGGAGAGGGATTAGGATTTAAATAGGGATATTGGATATTCCTCTGGAATGGAGCGCTTAACAGGCCTCTTACGGTTGTCTGGCTGTTAGAAATACTCATATTAATACCTTTGTATTAAAAATTATGCCGAAGGTACCCATTTTAAGTATATCCATTTATGATGCCTCTTGCATACAGTGGACCCCAAAGTCAAGACAAGTTTTCTATCAAAATGAGTTACTTATGTTACACAAACAAAGCTGGAGAAAAGTCTAAAGAAGAAATAGGATTTCCCACCCTTATCTGCGGAAAAGTTGCTGCTGAGCGAATCTATGAAGTTTAGTAAAAAGGAGGGCGTATAGAAGAATAGCATAAATCCACAAAGCAGAATACAAGTCTTAAAAAATCACCCCATTGATCTCACAGTAGCTCTAAATACCTTATTCTGCGAGCTTGACCCTCCAATTCCGCCACCTATCGAGCCATCTCCCGTTTCCTAATGTGCTTCATCTGTAATATGCGTAGCGATCAAATTTGAGGTTTTGACCTTATCCCCATAAATCGTACTATTCAAACGTTGTTTCACTAATTTGGCCACCTCTTCGGCACACAAAGTTTGCGGCGTATGGGCGACACCCACATGGGCGTAGCGCAATTTAATTTGAGAGTGCAATGCACCAGATCCCATCAGGATAAGGCCCATGAAGCTGGCCATTAATAAGGGTTTGAATGACACCTTCATAAGGTTCTCCTTTGTTTTGTTCATACTTCAACGCTCATACACCTTCATGATCGCAGAGGTGTCAATCTCAGTATGCCCCCAATGGGCCAATATGCGATTAAAATCAGCGCGCGCACGCGTCCCGCTTCGCGGGCGCAGGTTTCAATAATTTCATCGACAGCCGGATCGGGTCTGCCAGCTTGCGGCGCTATTGCTGCCAGCTGTCAGAGCAGCGTCTTTTTCGCATCCATATCCTCGAGGAGAGCCTCGATGATGAGATCGCCATCAGCCAGCGCCTCAAGATCCTGCCGCAGTGAGAAAGGCGCATCGCCCTTTCGTTTCTTCCCGACGAAGGCCTGCGCTCGGGCGCGGGCGGCCTTATGCAGATCGACAAGCGTCACCTCATAGCCTGAGGAAAGCCCCGCCACCACGATCCCCGAGCCCATGGCCCCGGCGCCGATCACCCCGGTGATGCGTGAGAGCCTTTGGCCACATTGACGATGGTGGCCTTAGTCTGACGAGCTTTCATCAAGGTTCGTCCACTGCCATCATTGCTGGCTTGGGGACTTGAGACAGAGAGGTGATGTGTCTAACGGTCATGGTGTACATGTCTTCAAAATAGAAGGCCCGTGCTATTTTGCATGAAAAAGAAAGCTTCAGTACAAAGAAAAGGCGAATCAGGGTTATTCCCGATTCGCCTGGTGTGCCATCATTTCAAATGGCAAGGGTCTAAATACAGTGTTTTAAGCTTTGCGTTTGAAGGCCACGACCTTTTGAATTTGTTCGCCGAGGCCTTCGATGCCAACATGCATCACGTCACCCTTTTTCAAGAACACAGGCGCTGGTTTACCGTCTTTCTTCACCCGCATTCCCACACCCGAGGGGGTACCGGTGGTAATCACATCACCAGGCTCGAGGGTCATGAACTGGCTCACGTAGCTAACCAATTTGGTAACCCCAAAAATCATGGTTTTGGTGGAGCCATCTTGCATCCGCAGGCCATTCAAGTCCATGTACATCTTGAGATTTTGTGGGTTGGGCACTTCGTCTTTGGTGACCATCCATAGGCCGATGGGGCCGAAGGTATCGCAGCCCTTGCCCTTGTCCAAAGTGCCGCCCATTTCGTGTTGGTAGGCGCGTTCGCTCACGTCATTGACGGTGCAATAGCCTGCCACATATTCGAGGGCTTTTTTTTGTGAAACATAGCTTGCGCGCTTGCCAATCACAATGCCCAATTCAACTTCCCAATCTGATTTCAAAGAACCTTTGGGCAACATGACGTCATCGTCTGGGCCTTGAATGCAAGAAGTGGCCTTGATGAAAAAAATCGGCTCTTTGGGAATGGGTATGTTAGCCTCAGCTGCGTGATCGGCATAGTTTAAGCAAATGCCAATGAACTTTGGCACGTGCGACACGGGGCATCCCATTCGGGGCTTGCCTTTGACCAAGGGGAGGTTGTCAGTTTTAAGTTTGGCCAACTTGGCCAAGACTTTCTCGGACAGCTGTTCAGGGCCGATGTCTGACACCACGCCACTTAAGTCACGCAATTTGCCAGCGGCATCAATCAGGCCTGGTTTTTCTTTGCCGGGTTGGCCGTAACGCACGAGTTTCATGAGAACTTCCTTTGATGAATGATTCAGTAAAAATTAAGCAAGAGATCCAATACGCAACATTGAAAAAATCTGATTGTGATCGAAATCGAATTCATCAAGGTTTGTATCTTTGACAAGGTATTGATTCATAGCCCCCCATCAGTCCCAAACCAATATAACGAATCGATGGTTTTTTTATTCATAGCAGTCCCATATCGTAAATTCGTTTGGCATTTGTTCTAAACAAAGCGTCTTTTTCAACTTGAGAAAAATCTTTCACAATCGTCTTAAATTCAAAAAAATATCATCAAAATTTGCGCACAAAATGTCAACAGGAAGATTACTGGCAAACATACATCGATTCACACCCAACATCTCCATCAAACTCAGGACAACTTGAGAATTAAGCTCGGCAGCCCACTTCTGCACTGGCAAACCAATGCCAGAAATCTTGACGCTCACTTGATCAACCGAGCTAAGGGCCTTCATTGCTTTTTCCCAACGCTGTAGAGCCTGCTCTTCTCGATTGGATAGCAAACCTGCGTGGTTAATGATGATGGGCATCGATGATTTGTCTCATAGCAGACTACAAAATAACAACACTCAATTTCTAAGATCGGTAGGCTTAGTTTGACACAAACTCCTCTATCCATGCATTTTTAGAATAAATAGCAAAGGATTAAACAAAATGCCTCAAAATTTCAATCCGCAAACAGCTTTTGATTTACACAACCAAACCGCCGTCGTGACGGGTGGGGGCAACGGTATCGGTCAAGCCGTTGCTTTCGCACTCGCACGTTCGGGCGCGTATGTGGTCATCATGGATATCAATGAATCAGCCGCGATGTCTACTGCAAACGAGATCAACAAAGAAGGTTTGTCCGCACAAGGTATCCAAGTGGATGTTCAAGACGAGATGCAAGTCACAAAAGCAATGCAAACAGCTTTCAATCATCGCCAACGTTTAGATATTCTCATCAACAACGCTGGTATCGTCATCCGAAAAGCTTCTGTCGATTTACCCATTGAAGATTGGAATCGCGTGGTGGATGTCAATCTCACGGGTGTCTTTATTTGTGCAAGAACAGCCGCACGTTACATGATCGTGCAAGGCAGTGGTTCGATTGTAAACACCGCCTCGATCATGGGTTTATCGGGGGGGGGGTTGTATCCTAACATCGCTTACCATTCAACCAAAGGCGCAGTGGTCAACCTTACACGAGCACTCGCTATTGAGTGGGCGCCGCACCACATCCGCGTAAACGCCATTGCTCCAACATGGGTAGAAACCGATTTCATCAAACCACTACTCGCACAACCCGAGTTGATTGAAAAAATAAAAAGCATCACACCCCTAGGACGTCTTGCAAAACCACAGGATATTGTGGGGGCCGTCGTCTTTTTATGCTCAGCAAGTGCCAGCATGATCACAGGGCATACACTACCAATTGATGGTGGCTACTTGGCGCAATAACATTTTTAAAATTTCTATTGCCAACGCTGTGCCTTATCTCCTTTGGCATGCCTGTGTTTGCAGTCACCATCGACGTTGCAGTCGCAGCCAACTTTTCTGCGCCCATCCACATGATCTCAACACATTTTAAAAAAGAAACGGGTCATGTCGCACGCATCTCTTTAGGGGCAAATAAAAGGAAGAACGATTTAATCCTAAAAGTCGACACTGATGAGCCAGGGAAAGCCTTTGATCCTCAGGATCAAAGATAGCCCAGAGCTCATTTGGGTCTAGGTCCCTAGTTTTTTAAAGCCAATCGATCTCTATAGTCAATTAGAGTAAAAAAAATCAAAGGTGGCCGCAAGAGTAAATTGAGTGTCGAGGATATGCTTTTAATGACCTTAGGGTAACTGAGAGAGTATAGAACCTATTTTCACACAAGGCCAGAGCTACAATATTAGCATCGTAGCGCTTATAAGACTGTAAGATGTCTCGAGGAGACCTTCCATCTAAACATCCTGATTTTGCTTTACTTAAGGTCGTAAGGCATTGTTAAAAAGCGATACGCAATAGGAGGTTTTTTTAATCGATACTATAGAGACTCCCCTATAACGATCTTAAAAAAACAAAAGTTTTTCTACTCTGGCAAAAAGAAAAAACACACGTTAAATACTCAGCTTGTGTAGATAAGAAAATTTTAAAAATTATTTGCTCATCATGTTCCAATGGAAAAAAGCACGATTTCAGATTATTTAAAGAATCGAAAACACAAATACACCCACAGATAAATGTGATCACAGATACTGGATATCAAGGGCTTCAAAAGCTTTATGCAAAGACTCAAATGCCTAAGATAAAAAGCCATAAGAAACCTTTGACTAAAGAGGATAAACCTGGTAATCAAAACATCTCCAGAGCACGCATGGCCAATGAAAACGTTATTGGGAT
>VFKH01000031.1 GCA_009885615.1 Parachlamydiales bacterium | reverse complement strand
AGCTGCCGCGAGCTTAACTGCTCTAATTGCCCGCTTCTTACCCTACTTCCCGATCTTCCTAGCTGTACCTCTCTTTGCTGCTCCAATTGTCCACTTCTTACCCTACTTCCCGATCTTCCTAGCTGCAACTCTCTTTTCTGCTCGTGGTGCCCACTTCTTACCCTACTTCCCGAGCTTCCTAGCTGCAACTCTCTTTTCTGCTCGTGGTGCCCACTTCTTACCCTACTTCCTGATCTTCCTAGCTGCACCGATCTTTACTGCTCCTATTGCCTGCTTCTTACCGCATTCCCCGTCCTCCATCCATCCGCCAGCATTGTTAGCCAGGGGTGCCCGCTGCTAAATCTGGAAGCTCAAGAGGTTCCTCCACGTGATCTAAATACATGCCGTATACACTGGAAAGACCTTAACGAAGATCCTTTAAAAGTTCTAAGGTCTCTTTTACCTTTTTTAAGAGAAGGGCCTTTCCCAAATATTGTCTTCTTAAAGGAGGATGGGACTCCTCAAGAGGGTAGCGATGCAGGGGGGCTGGGCAGACATCTGATGTCAGAACTTTTTGCTCAACTATCTAAGCTTAACTGTATTCCAACAAATCCAGGTACAAAGAGGCTCAGGCCTACAGCAACAGTAAATCCAACTGCTGCTGAAAAAGAGATTTTGGAAGCCCTTGGACTGCTTTTTATCGAAGCAGCTAATGGAAATCTTCCGATAGGTCAAATTTTTGACTTGGCTTTTTTTACAGATCTTCATGCTTTTTCTGGTCGGAATCTTAGAGAATATAAAGAAGCTCCTCAAGCATGGATAAAAAAAAAGTGTAGTGAAAGCAATTCGCATATAGCTCTAGCTATTAAGGGATATACAAACCTAGCAGAGCTTATAGAGCTAGGTATTACTGAAGCTTCAACACTTGAAAATATGGAGCTTGAAGAGGGAAAGCTTTTTGTCCTTAACGCCTCTATAGAAGCGACTGTACAGCAGGAAGCCCCCTGGTATGAAGCCGCTTATCTGATAGCCTCAGCTATGCAGGGGCAGCCAGGTTGGCACTCTTTACGCTCTCTCTCTGTAGACGAGCTTCACGCTAGTATTGAAGGATTATTTTCTAAAGAGGCTTTTAAAAGAGCTCTTCAATGGCAAGGAACAGCTGATGCCTCTACCCAAGCATATCTTCTAAAGTGGATCGATACCCAAAATGAGGAAAAGGTTAAAGACTTGCTTCAGTTCTCTACAGGAAGCCGTTCTCTAACGGGAGAGCCTGTTATAGTTATGATATCCGCTCCTACTAGGGAGGGGACGTTTCCCTTTCCTACAAGTCATACTTGCGTAAGACAACTTTGTCTTCCTACAGGTTACAGCTCCCAAGGAATGTTTGATGATAAGGTAAACGAGTCCCTAGAATCTGCTAAGGTTAGTGGCTTCCTTTACAGATAAATAGATCAATAATTGTTTTGTGCTTTTCCATGAACCCTTCATAGGGAGCACCGAAATAGATCGCCGTGATTTCCATGCAAATGGCGCTCTGCCACATATTTCAATGCAAAGACATTGGCATGCATAAGAGTGGATCTTTCTTCCACGCCAAAAATAGCGATGTTATGACAAATCGCCTCCTTTGGCCTTTATTTACCCGCAAATCTATGTCTAAATTTGTTGGTGGCTATATAAAAATAATTTTTTAAAAGCGAGTTTATGAAGAGGTTTATACACTCTAACTTGATAAATAAACCAATTCCTAGTAGAATAAGATGATCTTTCATTTAAAAAATGAGTCTGGAACCTTGGAAGATCACAGCAAGCAGAAAAAGTCCTCCGGATGTTTTGTTACAACAATCGAGGAAAAGCTTGTGCCGATACTACGCAAAGATCTAGAAAACCTAGGGTTTGTATTCTTAAAGCCTCCTTATACACACTATCAAGCTAGAAAAGCCTCTGTTTCTTGTATTCTCTACTTATCGGGCAAACTTACTATTCAGGGGTCGGGTAGTAATGAAATTATTGATCTTATATCCTCTACTTACCTATTTAATAATAAGTCTTTTGAGGATCACATAGGTAGCGATGAATCAGGGAAAGGTGACTTTTTTGGACCTCTTTGTGTCTCTGCAGTCTTTGTAAATAAAGAAAATCTCTCTCATTTACAAAAGCTGGGCATTAAAGATAGCAAAGAGATGAGCGACGACTCCATCCTGGCCGTTACTAAAGATATAGAGGCCCTTACCATAAACCAAACCATCTGTCTTTTTCCTGAAACCTATAACCGTCTTTATGCACGTTTTAAAAACCTCAATAAACTCCTTGGTTGGGCCCATTTTGAGGTTCTCCATAAGGTCTCTGTAAAAAGTCAGTGCCACAAAGCCTTAATCGATCAATTTGCAAATCCCCAGCTAATGGAAGAAATCGTTTCTTATAAAAAAAGCAATTTAATCCTTGAGCAGCGCACAAAAGCCGAAAGTGATATTGCCGTAGCTGCAGCTTCTATATTAGCCAGAACAGCCTTCTTAGAAGGCCTTAAGAAAATGGAGGAAGACTTTGGCGTAACTCTGCCAAAGGGAGCCTCTAGCGCCGTGGCAAATATGGCTCTTAGAATAGCTCGTGAGTCAGGCATATCTCTTTTAGAGAAAGTTTCTAAAACACACTTTAAAACCTATAAAGAAGCACTAGGCCGACTATGACAACAGTGACTAAAAATGATTTATTCTACACAGTAGGAATGCTTATTATTATTGCTTTGCTTGTTTTTATCTTTAATATCGCCATACTCAGATCTGCTTGGGAAGTTACGACCTTTAGAGGAGACCAACAAGTAAAAGCTATTTCTGTAGTACAGCTAAGTAATTCCCACTACATCACCTCTTTACAAAAAAAAGAGCTTTTAGCGCTTCTAAATGAGGGTATTGTTTTAAAATCTCTTTCTTTTATTCCTAGTCCTAGCTCATTTAAAAAAATAGATATTCACCTCTTTAAGGAGGGCTCTATTGAGATAACTCCTAAGGGTCTTATTGATAAGAAAATAGTCCTCTCTCTAAAAAATAGTGGTGAGGAGACTTTTATTGTAGAAAAAGAGGCTGGCCAAATTGAAAAGGCTATAAACCGCGTTTTTGAGGACTAATGCTTAAGTTTTTATCGATAAAAAATCTTTCGCTTATTGAGGATGCAGAGGTGAACTTTGGTCCTTATTTTAATGTGATTACGGGAGAGACTGGGGCGGGTAAATCTTCTTTTATGAGGGCTTTAGCCTTTGCAATTGGTGAACGTGCCGATAGCTCTTATGTGCGCACAGGCTGCTTAAAAGCTTCTATTATTGCTTTTTTTGAAAAAGAGGGTATAGAAGTTCTTCTAGAAGAACTTGGTATTAATCATGAAGGCTCCAACGTTATTATCAAAAGAGAGCTCTCTATAACTGGTCAAAGTAAAGCCTTTATTAACAACCAGCCCGTGCTCATAACTACACTTACAAAGGTTGCGACTCATCTTATAAATCTAGCCAGCCAGCAAGCGCATTTTGAGCTTTTACTAAAAGAAACCCCTCAAAATATTCTGGATAGCTTTGCAGAGTTAGACCTCCTTGCGTATCAAGAGCTTTTTAAAAACCTTGTAGAAAAGAAAAAAGAGCAGGAAATTTTCAAGAAGAAGCTCCATCAAAAGGAGACTCTTTTAAAAGAGCTATATGCTTCTCAAAAGTTACTTGAACAGGCCCATCTCCTAGATGATGAGGCTGCCTTTTTTGCTGAATACCTTCGTGTAGAGAGTCAAAAAGAGCGTATGGAACTCTTCGAAAAATTGCATAATGCTTTTTTTTCTTCCGAAAAGAATTTCCTTTCTCTCACACAACGTTTTTTACAACCCTTTGAAAATATACCAGAAATACACACTTCTTTAAAAACCATCCATGCAGAAGTTTCTGATCTTTCCTATAATCTAGAAAAACATCTAAGCAATCGAGGCCCCTCTAGTGAAGAGCTTGAAAAGAATCTAAAAACAATCGATCGTATTAAGCTTTTGTGGAGTTCAGATACGAAAGAATGTTTTACAGCTCTCCATAATATTGAAAAAGAAATAGATCTGCTTAAAAACTTCGATCAAAATATGCAAGATCTAGAGGATGAGATTACTCATTTAGAGAAAAATATTGAGTGCGAAGCCGCTCAAGTTACCTCTAAGCGTTTAAAAGCATCTCTCTCTCTTGAAAAAGCCATTACCCATGAGCTTAGATCCCTCAACATGACAGGCGCTATTTTCCATGTGAATCTAACCCCTACGCCCCTATCTGCAAAGGGTGCTGAAAGTATAGAATTTATGCTAACGGCTAACATAGGTGAGCGTAAAACGCCTCTTAAGGGATTTGTAAGTGGTGGTGAGCTTTCACGTATTATGCTAGCATTAAAAACAGTCCTAGCAGGTCCTCGTCCGGTTCTTTTATTTGATGAAGCTGACGCAGGCATTGGCGGCATGACCGCTGTAGCAGTTGCTCAGAAACTTAAGAAAATCGCCGAAAAATACCAAGTTATCTGTGTTACACACCTTCCTCAAATAGCTGAAATTGCAGCTCACCACTTTATGATCGAAAAATTCTCTGAAGAGGGTCGTACTTATTCAAGAGTTACGGCACTTAAAGAAAAAGAGCGTTCGCAAGAAATTATGCGTATGAAAGGCAGTGAATGAGCCTCTTTAAAAACAAGACAAAGGCTATATATCTGTGGTTGCGTTTGCTGAATACGCCGTTCTGGACTATCTACAACATGCTTTTTATTATACTTTATAAAGAATTGCAGGCAACTCCCCTTCAAATTACGCTGACAATAGCCATTAAACCCATTGCCTCGCTATTTTCTTCTTACTGGGGGGCCTTAATTTATAGGAAACCCCATAAGCTTATTACAAACCTCATTTTTGCTAATATCTTAAAGTATACCCCCTTTCTGCTCTTTCCTTTTGTGAAAAATATCTGGTTTTTTATCGCCTCTTTTGGCTTTTATATGATTTTTGTCAGAGGTACCATTCCTGCCTGGATGGAAATCATCAAGCGCAATATCCAAGGTAAAGCACGTGAACATCTCTTTGCGGTAGGCTCTATTGTAGATTATATCGGTAGCGCTATTCTACCGATTGCTTTTGGTTGGATCTTAGATGATTATACAGGTTCTTGGCGTTGGATCTTTTTTGGTACTGCTTGCATTGGTATTATTTCCACAGTACTCCTCTGGAGTCTTACTGTAGAAGATCCAGTGATGCCGGCCTCAACAAGCATCTCTGTAAAAAGTTCTCTTTTACGCCCTTGGAAAGAGGCCTGGATTCTCATGAAGAGCAGGCCTGATTTTGCCAAATTTCAAGTAGCTTTTATGCTTGGGGGCTCGGCTCTTATGATGCTCATGACGATCCTACCCATGTATTTTGTGGATGTCTTAGATCTCTCTTATATGGAAATTGCTTTTGCAATTGCAGTATGTAAGGCTATTGGTTTTATTACCGCCTCCCCTTTTTGGGTAAAACTCTTCCATAAAATGAATATCTATCGTTTCTGTTCCTTAGTTACTCTATCAGCTTCACTCTTTCCCATTATCTTAATTCTTGGTTACTTCCACAGTCTAGCCCTCTATATTGCCTACTTTGTTTATGGGATGATGCAAGCAGGCAGTGAACTCTCCTGGAATCTTTCTGGCCCTTACTTTGCCGGTGATGAGGATAGCACACCCTATAGTGGAACCAACATTCTTTCTGTTGGCCTACGTGGTTGTGTGGCCCCTTTCCTGGGTACTCTTATCTATAACACTACAAATTCGTTAATAGTTATGATTGTGGCTTTTGCCCTCTGTCTCCTTGCAACAGAACGCCTCTACACTTTCAGTAAGCTAAAAAAAACCGCTTAACGCATATTACCTAGGGCCTATAGATTTACGTAATTTTTTCAACGCCAAATAGGCCATTTGATTCGCTCTAATCACCCATTTATATTTGAGAGCAAAAGGGTTTAAGTGAGTCTGAATTTTATGCAGCTCAAGCTTACAATAACCGATTATAGATGCAAAATGTGATTTTTCTGTGAACGAGCGACTCTTGAGAGCGATTTTTCAAGACTTGTATTCTGCTTTATCGATGGAGGTTATTTTTCTATACGCCACCGTTTTTGATAAGCTCCCTAGATTCGCTCACCCTCATTATCTAGGTCGTTGATTGCAAGGTATAGAGTCCCTATAGATTTTTTTGCTAATCAGCTTGCCAGACCCTACCTATTATGCTATATTCCAAAATAGCAATAGTGGATATGCGTGAGCTCGATGGCTCGAAAGCTAGAATGATCAAATCTGACATTTGCGGATGCTAAATGCCTCCAGCAAAAAATCAAATAAGAGAGTCTAGATTAGACTTTAATGAGTGCATCCCCTAAACACTTGCTAAAAAATCAACAAATGCTCTACTTAAAAATGTTAATATTCATATTAGCGGGAATAATCATCTTAGCGGGACTAGCAGGTAACCTTATGAGCAATGTTGAACAAGCCGATTACAAACTGATCCGATCAGAAGCCCGTATCGAAATCCGCGACTACCCCCCCATGATTTTGGCTGAAGTGGAAGTTTTAGGTAAAAGAAAAGAAGCTATTAGGGAGGGTTTTCAAAAACTAGCAAATTATATCTTTGGAAATAACACCTCCCAAAAAAAGATGAAGATGACAGCACCTGTTATCAATGAATCCAGCGAAAAAATGGCTATGACTGCTCCCGTGACACAGGAACAGTATCTGGATAGGTGGAAGGTTAGATTCGTTATACCAAAAAAATATAGCCTTGAAACAGTTCCAAAGCCAAATTCTAAAGAAGTAGTGTTAATTTCGTTAGATGCTAGACGTTTTGCCGTTATTAGGTTCTCCGGTTTTGCAAATGATCAATCTATTAAGAAACATATAGAAGAGCTTAAAGCTTATATTTTAGTTGAGAGCCTCCAGCCAATTGGAAATCCTTCTCTTGCTTTTTACAATCCCCCTTGGACGTTGCCTTTTTTACGTCGCAATGAAGTAATGATAGAGATTTCTAGGTGACTGCTCCCTTGCCTAAAGGCAAAGGCTTCTAGGGATCACTCCCAGGCCATTCAATCCAAGGGCCAAAATATTCTGTGCTGCATTGAGATCCCTTGTCGCCATATACCCACATTGCAAACAACAATGCGTTCTT
>VFKH01000045.1 GCA_009885615.1 Parachlamydiales bacterium | reverse complement strand
ATGCATCCGAGTGAGTTTTAATGTAACCTGACGCGAATGGCGAATTTCCCTAGCAATCCCATGCAACATAAGTGGGCGACTGGTGATTGCCTCTCGGTGCCGATCTTTATCAATCCATCTCACAAATAATGTCCACCAATTGTAAACTTGTGCTACTATTCTCGCCATTATTTGACTACGTTTTAGATCTTGAGTAACAAATCCAGCCCAGCCCCATTGATTTTTTAATTCATCGAAATTGTTTTCGCAAGTAGCACGATCTCTATACAGCTGTGCCACAGAAAAAATCCCCTCCTTCAACGATGTTACTAGTACTGAATACTCATACTTTTCTCCTTCATTAAGGCCACAGACGAACATTCCAGGTAAATACAATTGTTTAGATGTTTTTATTCTTCTTTTTCTTCTCCTTTTTCCATCTTCTGGCAATTCACGCCTTAAAACTATAACTCTTCGGTTTTGTTTCCATCCGTCTAGTTTAATTTCTGCTTCTACTCCTTCCCAACCTTGTCCGGCATCACTCCAATTAGATCCTTCTAAGATACGATTTAATTGCTTCACCTTTTTAGTTTGTCGTAATTTGAATAAATAATTTATATTGTTGTCTTCTATAGGATTTAAAAAAGGATCATTTCCAAATGCGCAATCTCCACGGATTAATGTTGGCCATTTGTTTTTTGGAGTTTTTTTTAAAAAATCAACTAACCAAGGCAATGAATACGATGCGGAAGATTGCTTGCCAGGTAGCACTTCGCAATCCAGAATCATGCGCGTTTCAGACATCATATAGGTGTGAATAATGTGAGCTGGTCTGCCGGGTTTTGCGGGGTTGTATCCCACTTCGGCACCTTCTTGATGCCCATAAAGAACTTTAACAGTAGTATCAATATCTAAAATCCACGGCTCTTCTAATAATGGGGCGTAACAATATTGGATATGATCTTGTTGCCATTTTTTACAGATTTGTTCGTCAATTTTTTGAAATGCCCTTCTTACTGAATCTTCGCTTAACACTCTTGTCATGCCGAGCAGTGGAGGGTTAACGGTATCGTGGCGAATGCTTGTAATGTGTGAATATCGTTTATATCCGGACAACACAGCAAGAAAGAGTGTGCCCAAAACATTGACAATCGATGGCCCACGTGGGCCATCGTAAGTCAAGGGGCAATCTTTGACCCAAGAGCCAAATAGATCACAACTTTTAAGAAATTGGATAAAGAACACGAGTTGACCAAGAGGAGTCACGGGAGCTTGAGTATCCCATTCAACGTGTACCATTCCTGCATAAGTGTCGCAAGAAAGTCCAACCGGTGGTTCAGGTTGACTGCGACTGTTTTGATCGAACTTTTCTAGTTTATGATTGTCCATTACATCCTCAACTCACTTTTTGAAGATGTCATTGTATTGTTTACAGCTAAATTTGAGAAGAAAAAGACTCACCCATTGGGTGAGCTGTCAAGCAAACTGGATTTATTTGCAACAACCTAAAAATAAGATGGATATGTAACTTTTTAATACTGGAGCTGTCTTTAACCCGCCGTTTCTAGGTTTATAGATCTTGAAGAAGCTTATCAAGAGCTTCTGAATTTATCCGTGAAAGACCTTCCCCTATTACGAAAGAAAATGTAATGAAAAGGGTAGAGCCCATACCAGTAGAGCCTACCTAGAAGACCAAGGGGTCGAAATGTGACTGTTTGATAGAATATTTGGCCTATAATCCTAAATTCAATCCACGCTTCTCCAAGAAAATTTCTTTTGGCATATATTACAAGGCGGTAGTTTCTACTATCCGTTAACAAGATCTTCCAAAATTCCATCGTATCATCAAATTTGAGCGTACAAGAGGGGTCCTGAAGATCTCTGTCCATTATTGCACGTTTTTTTCCAAACCAGTGGATATAAGGCCATCCAGTATTCAGATTCCTAGACCAGATTTCTTCTTTACCACTTATGTCTTTTATGGATAAGGAAATAACCTGTGTATTAAATAATACACCAAAATGGGGTACCTGTACATAAAGAGAGCTTCCCCCCTCAAAAGCGGGCTCTTTCCAGCTGGAGGGGAAATCATCTTCTTCTAGATAATGAAAGGAGCGCTTAACGGCCTCTTTAAATGAAAGAAGTTTTTTAGGGAATATCTTCTGGATAGTGTTCTCTTTACAGATAGCATTATTTTTAAGGCTTTCAATAAGGGCTCTAGCGATACGGTAACTTGCTGATGTAATGAAATAAATCCAGTAAGAGGAAAGTTTAGGTGTTAATAAAGGCACTGAAATAATAAAGCGCTTAAGACCTCGTATCCTTGCAAAACTAAGAAGGAGCTCCTTATAACTAAGAATATCTAATCCTCCTATCTCAAAGCTTTTATTAGTACACTCTGGATGATCCAAAACAAGAAGGAGGTACTCAAGGACATCTTGAATAGCAATTGGCTGTGTGAGGTTGCTCGTCCATTTAGGAGCAATCATTATAGGTAACTTTTCTATGAGATCCCTTATGATTTCGAAAGAAATACTTCCTGATCCTATAATAATTCCAGCCATAAGTGTGGTAACGGGTACTTTCCCTTCACTTAAAAGAGATCCAACATTTTTACGAGAAGCTAAATGATGAGAGAGTTCGTTATCATTGACAATGCCACTTAGGTATATAATTTGACGTGTAGTTGTAGCCGCCATACGGTCTCTAAAATTTATAGCGGAAAGAGTTTCAAGGTCGCTAAAATTTCCAGAAGTAGTATTCATAGAATGCACAAGATAGTAGGCTATCTCTATATCATTAGGTATTTCTTCTAGTAAGTCTTTATATAATAGATCTCCCTGAATGAGATGTAGCTTTCCAGTAAATTTAGAGGGTATTTGAATACTTTTTTTATTGCGTAAAAGAGCATAGACTTCATGGCCTCTCTCTAAAAGAAGAGGCAAGAGGCGCATTCCAATATACCCATTCGTACCGGTTAATAGAACTTTCATAGAGCTCTCTTTCTAAGTAATTTAAAAGAATTTAAAGCTTTTTTTCTTGCCTCTTCATGATTAACAAGAGGCCTTGCATAGTCTGGAGCCTTATCCCATGGCTGATGTATAAAAGCCTTAGGAAGATGTGCTAGTTCGGGAACGAACTTTTTGATATAGCTGCCTTCTGGATCGAATTTCTTACTTTGTAAAATAGGATTAAAGATACGAAAGAAAGGTGCTGCATCAAAACCACATCCAGCTACCCACTGCCAACTAGCAGAGTTGTTTGCTAGATCCGCATCTACTAATGTCTGCCAAAACCACTCTGCACCTGTTTTCCAATGTATAAAAAGATCCTTGATTAAAAAAGAAGCCGTAATCATCCGTACACGATTATGCATAATACCTGTTGTCCGTAGCTCGCGCATCCCCGCATCTACTAGCGGATAGCCTGTTTGTCCTTGTTGCCATTTTTCTAAGAAGTTCGCATTTTTTTCCCAAGGGAAATGTGCGTATTCTGACCGCCAGGGCTTTTCAGGAAGCTCCGGAAAATGAAAGAGTTGGTAATAGCAAAACTCACGCCAGCCTATTTCACTTAAAAATTTTGCATTGTGTTGCGCGCAATAAATAACCTGGCCTGGGCTAATTTCACCAAAATGAAGATGCGGTGAGAGTTTAGAGGTGCAATCTAGGGAGGGAATATCTCTATCATTGGCATAACTTTTAAGAGAGTTCTTAAGAAAATATTCTAATTTAACCTGAGCAGCCTTTTCCCCTATTGTTGATGATTCAAGGTTTTCAGGGTAAGCCTTAAGAAGTTTCCAGGAATTCAGCTCTTCACCCATAATATTTTCTGTGTGAATAGTGATTGGCGCAGGTAAGGGAGCCTTTATTTCTAATACCTCTAAGCATCTTCTCCAAAAAGGAGTAAAGATCTTAAAGGGCTCACCTTGCTTATTGATAATATCTGTAGGTTCAAAAAGAAGAGACCCTTTAAACCCCTCAGACAAAGGCAGGAGCTCTTTAAATTTTTTTTCTACCTTAATCCAATAAGGCTCGTAAGCATGGTTCCAAAAGATGGCTCTCACATTGTATCTTTCTATTAAGCTCTGAACTATCTTCAGGGTTTCACCCTTATATAAAAAAAGCCGAGAGCCTTTCTCTATTAGGCTCTCATTGAGCCTTTTAAGAGAAAAATGGAGCCATGAGTTACTAGCTGCTCCCATTTTCCATTTACCTGGGCTTTTCTCATCTAAAATATAGAGAGGAATAATAGGCCTAGAGGTCTTGCATGCATAGAAAAGCGCTGGGTTATCTGTTATTCGTAGATCTTGCCGAAATAAAACAAGAAGTGGTGATAGCTTTTTAGTCATAGCACATTTTTACCCGAAAACTGTGATTTATGGGCATTATACCCAGATTCCAGCGATCCTTTCATGCGATTCCATAAATATGAAGTGCTTTAGCTTCAAAAAACTCGAGGACCTTTGACCTTGCCCCTTGCCTTGTACCAATAGAAACTGAAGGTTCTTATTTTCTTCTTCCGGTGTTCAATTATTCGCGACCTGTTTGTGAATATTTGAATGCCGCATAAAAGCCTTAACTGGGGTTAATTCCCAAGGCTACTATGGGGTCTTTGATGATTGTAGTCCATTCGTTATTTTTCGAGGATGTCCCGAGTTTTTTTAAGGGCAAAAAACAAGTTATCGTCCAACCATTCGTCTCTTAAGTTCCCATTGAAGCTCTCTGTATGTCCATTTAAGCTGCCTATAAAGTAAACTTTATTTTATATAAGTCTAGAAAATATAAATGATTTGCGCAGTAAGACCAATTTTAATTAAAAAGCTCTGGTATGGGGGTCCTAAAGCAGCAGAAATCTTCTGTTCCAGAGGGATAATCTTTACCTACCCGCTTTTATTAAAAAAATACATAGTCTTAATCAAATCTTTTTATAAACAATATATACTTTACTATATGCACTTAACAAATATCACAACACTAACCATAGGCTCAAAGACAACTGTACCTGTTAATGGATGCTGGAAAGATAATCGCTCCTTATTACAACGTGTATGGCACTCTGTAAGAGCTTTCTTTTATTTGATTGATCATTACCTTCATAAGATTCCCTGTTTTTTCTTTAAACACCCTTCGGGTACTCATTCCACATCACTCTCTCCAACCGTCATCCGTGGAAACTATCCTTTAAATCAATTACCTTGGAATATCTCCCAAAAATCAGATGGGCTTTTTTTCCTTGTTCATGGCGTATTCGGCTCCCCAGCAAAATGGGAAAAGTATATAGAAGATCTCAAAACAACATACCCTTCCTGGAATCTTATCGCTCCTGTAGTGCCCTTTGATGGCGGCCACTGTGAAATCAAAAGAGCAGCCGACCCTCTAAGTACTATTTTTAAAAACTTTAGGCATAATCATCCGCAATCCCCTATTTGTTTTGTCTCTTTTTCTAATGGAGGGCGTTTGGTTTCACAGATTCTAGCCGAGCTTAAGGATGAGGAGGCTCCTCTTATTTCGAATTTTTCAATTGCTGTCCCCTACAATGGATCTATTGTCCTCGACTCCGTAAGAAGGATAAGAGGATTAGCATGGCTGCTTGGATGGAATCAAAAATTCATGACCCGTTCTGAGATTTCGGGCCCGCCGACTAACGTGCGCACCTTCGTTTACGCAGGTACTAATGATGAATGTGTAAGCCTTAAGTCCGCCGTCCCTGCGGCACTGAGTCAACACACGAAGATCACGATTGTATCGGGCGCTCCTCACATAGGAATGCCTGAAGCTTCTAGAAAAGCTCTGCTCGATGATCTGCGTAAGCTTCATATTCCAAGCCTAGCAACACGCCCCCCCCCCGCGCCCTATGAAGTCTCATGCTTCAACTCATCCATTCCAACCTATGGTTCTGACTCAATATCAGATATCCTTAATCCTCCTAGCCCTTTGGGATTTTATGAAATTTGAAAAGGTGAAAGGATTGAATGATGAAAAATTTCGTCGTTTATCAGGGACTAAGCGTACAACTTT
>VFKH01000046.1 GCA_009885615.1 Parachlamydiales bacterium | reverse complement strand
CTCCGCTTGGAGAGAGTATGATGAGGCTGTCAGAGGAATCGATAAACAAAAAGATGCCCTGATCGATCAAACTCAAGCCAGGTTAAAACAAAATATAGAAGAACAAACTCTTTTCACCATCCGGTGGAAACTGATTTAAGGTATTTTAATGACTCAAGGCGTCCCAGTTTTAGCAGAAAATAGGTTTGATTGGATAAATTGTCTATCTTGCTTTGATCGTATGACCAAATTTGCAACTGCCCCCTCCTTGGTTCTGCTTTCTGATTATTTAAGAGACGGAACTTGTGAGCTGTCATGCGAAAATGGGCATAAAACAATAGTCTGTCTACAGCAATTTCCTTTTGAAATTCATTTTCAAATTGGAGCCTTGGCATTACTTGATGGCTATTATGCAGAGTCTACCTTTGCCTTTGCTAAGGCATTAGAGCGTTTTTATGAGTTTTGCATCAAACTATTTACTCTGGAAGATTCGTTACCAGAAGGCTTTGAAATGGCGTGGAAAAGTATAAAAAAGCAATCTGAGCGCCAATTAGGGGCTTTCATCTTTCTATATCTAAAGAGATTCAAGGAATGCCCCCCAATTTTTCCCGATCAAAAAATTACCTCATCTCTCAAATGTAGTGAATTTAGAAATAACGTTATCCATGAGGGCTACTTACCTTCTAAAGATGAGGCTTTTGCATACGGAAAAATGATCTTTGAATATATCCAGCAATTAATCGTGAAGCTACGAAAAGAAGATAAAGATAAGATTCAGCAACTTACAGCTCTACATCTTCACAATCTCAGAAATAAAAATAACACAATAAATCCGACAACGATGGGTGGCGGAGGAATGCTTTTTCTAGCTCGAGACGATATCGAAGAAATTTCATTTGAACGAGAACTAGAGAGTCTTAAGCAAGTAAAAATAAAGCAACAACAGTTACAGGAGGCCAAATGAACACATCCCAAACCGAACTAAAAAAGGTTTCTCTTGAATCCATGGATGTTGGCACTGAAAATAGAGCTAAGCTCAAAGCTCTTTTTCCTTCTGTTTTTACTGAAACCCTAAATGAAAAAGAAAAATTGGTTGAATCCATTGATTTTGAAAAGCTCAAGGCTGAGCTTGGAACCTTTAGCGATCTTTTTGAAGGCCGTAAAGAACGTTATGGAATGGATTGGCCAGGGAAAAGAGAATGCTTAAAGATTATCCAGCAACCTTCTCTCGCGACTCTGAAACCATGTCGAGAAGAATCAGTCAATTTCGATACAACTGAAAATCTCTTTATAGAAGGTGATAACCTCGAAGTGTTGAAGCTCCTTCAAAAGTCTTACCATTGCAAAGTTAAGATGATCTACATCGATCCGCCATACAATACTGGAAAAGAATTTATTTACCCTGATCACTATGCAGAATCTCTTGAAACCTATCTCGCTTATGCTGGTTTGATTGATGATACTGGCAAAAAGTTTTCGACAAACACTGCAAATGAAGGTCGTTTCCACACCAAGTGGCTTAATATGATGTATCCCCGCCTGTACCTGGCGAGAAATCTACTTCGCGAAGATGGAGTGATTTTTATCTCAATTGATGACAATGAAGTATCAAATTTAAGGAAATTATGTGACGAAATCTATGGGGAAGAAAATTTTGTTGCACAGGTCGAGTGGCAAAAACGTTATACTCGCAGTAATAACACAGACAACTTTACAACAGTTATAGAACATTTGTGCATTTATCAAAAAAGCTCTTTGTTTAAGGTAAATTTACTTGAAAGAGCCCGTGAAGCAGATGCACGATTTACCAACCCTGATAATGATCCTAGAGGTCCATGGAAAGCAACTCCATTCTTAAATCAGGTCCCCCCAGAAAAACGTCCTAATTTATGCTATCCAATAACCAATCCATATACGAGTCATACTGAAATGCCTTTAAATAAGGCATGGAGATATGAAAGAGAAAAATTCGAAGAATTATTAAAAGATAATAGACTTTGGTGGGGAACTAAAAAAGACAGGAAAGTTCCTGATATTAAAACTTTTCTTTCAGAAGTTAGACAGGGAATGACTCCCATTAATTTCTGGAGTTATGAATATGCTGGACATACTGATTTAGCAAACAGTGAAATCAAAGATCTCTTCGGAATTAAAGTTTTTGATACCCCTAAACCTAGTCTCTTACTTGAACGAATTATCGAACATTCCTGCAAAAAAGAAGATATTGTATTAGATTTTTTTGCTGGCTCGTGCCCATTAGCTCAAGCTGTTTTAGAACATAATAGAAAAGGGAAAAATTATCGTTTCATTGTTTGTCAACTTCCTGAACCGGTACCTGAAAATTCTCAGCAATACCAAATGGATTTTAAAACTATTGCTGATATTGGTAAAGAACGTATTCGGCGAGTCATTCAGAAAATCAAGAAAGAAGAAAGTACAATAGAAAAACTAGACCTTGGCTTTAAGGTTTTAAAACTCAATAAGTCTAATTTCAAAGTATGGGAACAAGCCCCTCAGACATCTGTAAATCAACTTACCTTCTTACTAGAAGATCATATTCTTCACATTAATCCCAAGGCATCCCAAGAAGACATTCTTTATGAATTGCTTCTGAAATCAGGCTATCTACCCACTGCAAAAATCGAGAAACAGCAAATAGCAGGAAAAACAGTCTATTCTATTGGAGATGGGGTGCTGATGATCTGCCTGGAATCGGAAATTACAAGAGAGTTCATTGAGGCTGTTGCTGCAACCGATCCCGAAAGATTTATCTGTCTTGATCATGCATTCAAAGGGAATGACCAATTGAAAACAAATGCTATGCATGCGTTTTCTTCTCGAAGATCCGGAGGAAATCAAGATGTATTCCGAACGATCTAAGGAGATTGGCTAATG